>NZ_DFRA01000050.1:0-6365 GCF_002378465.1 Empedobacter sp. UBA3475
GTTATCTAAATAATATTAATAACAACAGAGCATTGATTCGCTATTGCAATAACTGTTTGGATATTCGTTTATTTTTAGGTCATGATTTAAACGAAAAACTACCTTGGCATTCCACAATTTGTTAAACTTGCGTCCTTTTTGGTAAAGAAGCTTTCTTACAGTTATTTCAATTTGTTCATAAATTACTAATGTTAGTTTTAATACAAATGTTCAATTTTAGCGATAATGTTTAAAGATGCCATTCGTGAAGAAGTAATCAGTTTAAATACTTACCCATTTGCAAGTGTACGAATCAAAAAAGACAAGAGTACAAGACTGTTTTTAAACAAAGAACAAATAGAGCAGCTAAAAAACCACAAGAGTTCATTTGGTCAAACAGATACCTACTTCAGAGATATGTTTATTTTTAGTTGTTATGCCGGAGGATTACGTTTTAGTTATGTCGTTACCTTACAATGGAAAAACTACGATGAAAACGAACAACGTATCAGATTAAACATTCGTAAAACAAAACGTTCACATCAATTCAAAGTAGGTCAATCTGCTTTAGAGATATTAAACAAATACAAAAAAGAAACTTCCGAACCAGATGATTTTGTATTTCCAATCATTTCAGAAGCTAATTTCTTCGAACAATCCAACGAATACCAACTAAAAGTAATTGGTAGCAAAAATGTATTATGTGGTCAGAAATTGCGTAGAATCGGTAAAGAATTAGAATTTCCGTTCTCGTTATCATTTCATTTAAACCGACATACATTTGCAACACAAGCCTTAGCTAACGGTATGCGTATTGAGTATGTTTCTAAACTTTTAGATCACTCCGATATCGGAACAACTCAAATCTACGCTAAAATTGTAAACGAAGAATTGGATAAAGCTGTAGAGCAATTTATTGAATAATAGATAATTATTTTAGAATAATGTATAAAAATAGATTTTCCAAATCAAAATATTGTACATATATTTGTACACAATAAAATACAAGATTATGATTATAGCAAGTGTTTCAGATTTCAGAAAAAATATTAAATCTTATTTAGATAGTGTTTCAAAAAATTTTGAAACCTTAATCATCAACAGAGGGAAAGATTCTGGTATTGTTGTAATGTCTTTAGAAGAATACAATTCATTAATGGCTACAAATCATGAATTATCTTCACGAATCAACGAATCAAGATTAGATGCTGCCATTGAAAAATTAAAAAACAACCAATCTTTTGAAAGAGAATTAATCGAGGAATAGATGAAATATATTTTCGTAGATGAGTCTTGGGAAGATTATTTATTTTGGCAAAAAACCGATAATAAAAAAGTAAAACGCATCAATGATTTATTGAAAGATATTTCACGTACTCCTTTTACTGGTATTGGGAAACCAGAGCCATTAAAACATAAATATTCAGGGTTTTGGTCACGTAGAATAGACGAAGAACATCGTTTAATTTACAAGTACGAAGATAATCAGATATTAATTGCAAAGTGCCGTTTCCATTACGATTAAATAATCCATTTTTAAGATATAAATAAGATAGAATTCTGTTAGGTTGTAAAACGTAACAGATTTTTTTTTATGCCAAAATCGTAAACGAGGAATTAGATAAAGCAGTAGAACAGTATATTGAATAATTAATATTAAATAATTTTAGTATTTATAAAACATATCGTAATATTGCAATGATAATAAATCATTAATGGGAACAACTAAATCGGAAATATTTACAGACGAACAAAATAAACTAGCTACTTTATTCAAAGTATTAGGACATCCTGCTCGTGTGGCTATTATTCAACATATTATCAAGCAAAATGCGTGTATCTGTACAGATTTGGTGGATGAATTAGGTTTAGCACAAGCCACTATTTCTCAACATTTAAAAGAATTAAAAAGTATAGGAATTATTCAAGGTTCCATCGAAGGAAAATCGGTTTGTTATTGTATTGATCAAAAGGTTTGGGCTGCAATTCAAAATGAGTTTTCTAACTTTTTCAATCAAAATGTAAAAGTAAATCAATGCTGTTAAGGCATTTTTTTGAAATAAATCATCGTAATATTACGATTAATAAATAATAATTAAAGTATATGAAACTTTCAGAAATCAAAGAAATCTTACCAACATTAGAAAATGTTGAATTTCAATTAGAGGATGGTACGTTCGTGCCAGAGCATTTCCACGTTACAGAAGTGGGAGAAATCACAAAGAAATTTATTGATTGTGGTGGTGTCATCAGAAACGAAAAAGTAGTAAACTTTCAACTATGGAATGCAGACGATTACGAACATCGTTTAAAACCAGGTAAATTATTAAACATTATTCGCTTATCCGAAAACAAATTAGGGATTGAAGATTCAGAGATTGAAGTTGAATATCAGTCGACTACAATTGGGAAATACGATCTTGAATTTAATGGAAAACATTTCATTTTAAAAAATAAAAAAACAGCTTGTTTAGCGGAAGATGCTTGCGGTATTCCCGTTGCAACTGAAAATAAATTTAGAGTGAAAGAAGAAAAATCTTCTTGTTGCACACCTAATTCTGGATGTTGTTAATCTGAATTCTAAATAATGAACAAAGCATTAAAAAATACAGTAGAAGAAATTCAAAAAATCAATACTGTTAGCAACCAAAGGAAAACAATTTTACAACCTTTAATAGATTACATTCAAGGAAAGGTAAATAGTAAAAAACCGGTAAACCTTAATTTTATTTGTACACACAATTCTCGAAGAAGTCATTTATCACAGGTTTGGGCGCAAACTTCAGCATCATTCTATAATATAGATAATGTACACTGTTATTCAGGTGGTACACAAGAAACAGCTTTGTTTCCTAAAGTAGCAGAAACATTAGAAAATCAAGGCTTACAAATTCTAAAAATTGCAGATAGTATAAATCCTATTTACGCCATAAAATTTGATGAAAATTGTTTACCAATTATCGGTTTTTCTAAGAAATATAATGATGCTTTCAATCCTATTTCAAATTTCGCAGCGATTCTAACTTGTTCCCAAGCAGATGAAGGTTGCCCTTTTATTTCCGGTGCTGAAAAGCGAATTCCCATTACTTACGAAGATCCTAAAATTTCGGATGGAACGCTTCAACAAACTGAGGTTTATAAGCAACGCAGTATTCAAATCGCAACCGAAATGATGTACATATTTTCACAAATCACAAAATAAACGATGCAACCAAAACTAAAATTCCTTGATAGATATCTAACATTATGGATATTTTTTGCAATGATAGCAGGGGTAACGATTGGATATGTATTTCCTAATATGCCTTTTTGGGTTGAAAGTTTAAGTGTGGGTACAACTAATATTCCTTTGGCATTAGGTTTAATTATTATGATGTTTCCACCATTAGCAAAGGTTGATTATACACTCTTACCTCAAGCGTTTAAAAATAAAAAGGTTATAGGAATTTCCTTGTTGCTTAATTGGGTAATTGGAACAATTTTAATGTTTGGCTTGGCAGTTCTATTTCTACACAACGAACCCGATTATATGTCTGGATTAATTCTTATTGGATTAGCTAGATGTATTGCAATGGTTATTGTATGGAGTGATTTAGCCAAAGCAAATCGAGAATACACAGCGATGTTAGTAGCATTAAATAGTATTTTCCAAGTATTGAGTTATAGCTTTCTAGTCTGGTTATTTATCAATGTATTGCCAAGTAAATTAGGTTTAGCTAATTTTAATGTTTCGGTTTCAATGATAGAAGTAACCCAAAGTGTATTGATCTATTTAGGTATTCCATTTTTAATAGGTTTTATCACGAGATACACGCTAATTAAAAAGAAAGGTATAGAATGGTACAATCGTGTATTCGTGCCCAAAATTTCTCCCATAACACTCTATGCATTATTATTTACTATTGTGGTAATGTTTAGTTTAAAAGGAGATAAAATACTTGAATTACCTTTAGACGTAATCAAAGTAGCAATCCCATTAGTGATCTATTTTGCACTGATGTTCTTCATCAGTTTCTTTATCAATAAAGCAATGAAGGTTCCTTATGATAAAAATGCATCTATTTCATTTACAGCAACAGGTAATAACTTCGAATTGGCCATTGCAGTTTCTATTGCGATATTTGGTATTCACTCGCCACAAGCTTTTGTAGGAGTTATTGGTCCGCTAGTCGAAGTTCCTGTATTAATCCTTTTAGTAAAAGCTAGTTTGTGGTTGAAAAGCATATATTATAAAGAATAGAGCAATACATCGAATAAGGAAGTTTTAAATATCTTTAACGACACATTTTATCTTTGTAATGCATTAATTTACATCAAATTACACTATAAAAGGTTAATTGCTAAAACTTAATTTATGATGAAGTATTTGATAAAAGAAACTGTACAATTCAAAGAGTTTACACAAGTTGCTTTACACAATGTAAAGTCGAAAGAATTTGATATTATAGAGGTGCAACCTCTTACAAATGACGGGTATTGTCAAGCATTAATTGACAAAATATTTGAGATTTCTCATTCTGAAATTGCTGATTTTATCAAACATCAACTTTTATATGCAAAAGATAAGCTACATTGGATTAATAAGTTTGAAAAGTTAGTTTCAGTAAATGAATTTCTGTTTGAAAAAGGAAGAAATAAAACTCGTTTAATGAAAATTTATACTTCATAAGAAATAATTCGATTAGGTTTATATAAACCAATAGAGATTAAAGACGAAGAAAGACCTGCACCAAGATACATCAATGCAGATTCAGAAGAACGATATTTTTCTTTTTATAAAACGCAGAAAAATTTGGAACAGATGGAGGATTATTGCGATCAGATCTTTTTCTTAACTGATGAGAAATACGAATACGAACAAGCTAACATTCATTTTATCAATCCAAAGCTTCCAGAATATTCAGAGCAATGCAACAAAAAAATTGACCACTTACAACACATCAGAACATTAACGGAAGAATTACAAGTGGTTAAAGAAGAAAAATGCAATTACAACAAACTACAATTCAATGGAAAGGTCAATCAGTTGGTAGACATATTTTACCAATTAAACAGAGAGTTGTTTATTAATGGTAAAAATTATTTAGATGGAAATGTAAACGAGATTTCTAAAATGATTGTTTATTCTTTTGTAGACAAAGACGGAAATAAAGTAAGTATTGAAACGGTCAAAACCATACTCACTCCATCAAGAGAAGAAAAACGACCGAATAACGCAAAACGAATTGATGTAGATAAATTACTATAATATTCGCAATCCTAACTATCCCAGTTAGGATTTTGTTTGGTCCAAAAAGTCCTGTTCATACGTTCAACCTCAAAAATCAAAAGTCTTTATCTATCAGCCATTCAAAAAGATATGGTCCTGACAAGACCATTTCAGGACTAACGGACTTTTTTTTCTGTACTTCATTTGTTTCATAATCTTAAACAAATTAGAAAATGGAAGCAATCATTTTAACAAAGGATCAATACGATGCGATCGTATTCCAATTAGAGGAAATCACTAAAAAATTAAACAAAGCATTAGCAGCTAAACAAGAAACATTTATGGATAACCAAGAGTTTCTAATGCTAATGAAAATCTCAAAACGAACTGCTCAAACGTGGAGAAATGAAGGAAAGGTTTCATTCTGTCAAGTAGGCAACAAAATCTACTACAAAATGTCTGATGTCGAAAAGTTATTGAACGAACACTACAACAAATCATTCACTAATAAACGCTAAAAATTAAGAGCAATAACCTGGCATAAAAATTCGCAGACGAATGTCAATCCGTTAAGTGAAACGTAAAAATGTTTACCGACTGAAAGGAGTGATTTAAACATTTTAGTGAAGCGAAATGAAGATTGACCGTCCAGAATTGAAGCCTTCATTTTTTGATTACTTTTTTATCAAGAAAAAAGTAATTAATAAAATGAACATAATAATAGCAAACATCTCAAATGTTTTTGTATCAAGCCAAATCCAAAGGATTCATGAATACATTATTCATAAAACAATAAACCAATGAATAAAAAAGAACATACAATAACAAAAGTCTAATAACTAACATCTCAAATCTCAATACTATGAGTGTCGTACTTCATCACTTCATAGACATTAAATATAATTATTTTAGTTTTAATTTTAGTATTTCATAAGGAGTTTTACCTTTAAATGAACCATGTGGTCTATTGAAATTATAAAGTTTTTCCCATTGTTCTAATTTTTGATTTAGATCGACATCATCAGTATAGCTTAAAAGTTGATAAAACTCTTTTTTATCAGTTAAATGAGATTGTTCAACTTTCCCATTTAACTGAGGCGTTCCTACTTTTATAAATCGGTGTCTCATTCCTAAATCTTGAACATGCCAATGAAACTTTGATTGAAATTCATGTCCG
>NZ_DFRA01000047.1:0-23205 GCF_002378465.1 Empedobacter sp. UBA3475
TCGAATCCAGTAGGGACCACAACAGAACTTCTTTCAAGAAATTGAAAGGAGTTTTTTATTTATTATTTTTTGTAATTTTATATAAATCAATTCTTATGAAAATTACAAAACTAGTATTACCATTATTTCTTTTACTTTCATGTTTCACTTTCTCCCAACAAAAAAGAAAACAACTTTACCTCCACCTAAAATAAAGAAAGTTCCACCTTTACCAGCTCCTCCAAAAGCTAAATTATACGAGCCAACTTTTGACAACGAATACTTTATTTGGAAACTAGAAAAAGACACGTTATTACCTGCTGAATCCCCTTATGAAATAGTTTTACAAGTCAATGATTACTCAGCTTTTATGAGAATAAATAGTTACCCAGAAGAAACTGAATATAAATCAAAAGTAGTATCCATTAAAAATGGTGATATTATCTCTAGAACAATATTAATGCAGGCTAATAATTATGACGTTGAAATAAAAAATAATATTCTAGAACTGAAAAATCGGAAAACGAATGAAGTTGTAAAGTTTAAAATTATAAAAAAGAGTGGAAAAATTATACAGTTACAAGATCTTAACTCTAAATTAATCTTTACAAAAGATGATAAATACGAATATTACGCTCCGCCTTCTTTGTAACTATAAAAAACTCCGATAACAAACTTCCTTCATTTAACTTGTTCTGAATTGATTAATAGTTGATTTTTCATTTCTTCATTAATATTAAAGATTGTTTTGTAGACCAAAAGGATTATATTACGATTAAATCATTCGTATTATTTTGCTTTATTGCTACGAATATTTCTAAAATATCATTTTGAATATCAATAGAACCTTTATTAACGATTGAAATTATATCGTCTAAAGAAATACTTTTATTTATAAAACTCTCGTCATAAGAACAGCTTTTGACATGATAGATTGCAACATATTTAGATAAATCATTCATGTCACAACTTTCAGTCAAAAGATTAAACCAACTATTCATCAAAATCAATTCTTGTACAAATAAATATAATAAAAAATCCCTCAGCGCTTGAACTGAGGGATTATCTTTTTAAAATCTTAATCTTACACCATTTTCGGTTGTAAATGCTTTTTTACGGAAAAGAAACAAAGTAAGTCCTCCAATAAAAATAGCCGAATCTGCGATATTAAATACAGGCTGAAAGAACTTATAATGTTGTCCGCCTATAATTGGAATCCAAGAAGGCCAATCGAACTCCACAATTGGGAAATAAAGCATATCTACGACACAGCCTGTAAACCAACCAGAATAACCAGCAAAGTTTGCTTGTGCGACACCTTGATATCCTACCCAATCCTGAAACATTTCATTGTAAGTAGTTCCTTTATCGAAAATAACGCCATAAAAAATTCCATCAAGTACATTCCCTATTGCACCTGCCAAAACAAGCGCAATCGGAATGATAAAGAAGTTATTATTTAGTTTTTTCGACCATGCATTAATATAGTAGATAATCATTCCGATTAAAGCAATTCGTAAAAGTGATAAAACTATTTTTCCTGTTTCTCCTCCGAAATGCATTCCATATGCCATTCCAGGATTTTCTACAAATGCTATTTTAAACCAACCCAAAACATCTACGTCTTCACCTAAAAAAAAGTGTGTTTTTACGTAAAATTTTGAAATTTGATCAATGATTAAAACCAAAATGGTAATGAGTACTACTTTTTTCAAAATACTTGATTAACGTTGCATATTTTTAGCTTCGATGCTTAATGTTGCATGCGGAACTAATTTCAAACGATCTTTGTTAATTAATTTTCCTGTTACACGGCAAATACCGTATGTTTTGTTCGAAATACGTAACAATGCATTTTTCAAATCACGGATAAATTTATCTTGGCGTGCTGCTAATTGTGCATTTTGTTCTTTCGACATGGTTTCAGAACCTTCCTCAAACGCCTTGAACGTTGGAGACGTATCGTCAGTACCATTGTTACTATCGTTCGTGTAAGCTTCTTTCAATAATTCGTAATCTTTTATCGCTTGATCTAATTTGTCTTGAATTATTGCTCTAAACTCTTCCAACTCTGCATCAGAGTACCTTACTTTTTCATCTGTTGTTGCCATACGCTTACAGTTTTGTAATCGCAATTTGCGTCATCAATCCATTAATTTCAACCTCTGCCCCATTTGCAACTAGGTCTTGTAAAACAAGATCTTCGGCTAATGTCTCAGAACAAATGTAATCTTTGTTTTGCTCGACTGCATTTACGATTGATTCATCATTTTTTAAGTTAAGTATAATTTTGTCGGTTACTTCTAGTCCGGTTTCTTTACGTAGATTCTGAATTCTATTTACCAATTCACGTGCAACACCTTCATTAATTAACTCTTCTGTCAATTGTAAATCAAGTGCTACTGTCAATGTAGAATTAGAAGCTACAGTCCATCCTGGGATGTCTTTTGTAGCGATTTCAAAATCTTCTAAATCTAAAGTTAATGTTTTGTTGTCAATTAACAAATCTATTTTACCTGATTGCTCTAATTTAACAATTTCTTCATTCGTCAATTCTGCTGTAGCAGCCGAAATAGCTTTCATTTCTTTACCATATTTTGGACCTAAAGTCTTGAAATTAGGTTTAATAGATTTTACTAAAAGATTTGATGCTTCTTCGTTTGTTAAAAGTTGAATTTCTTTAACGTTAACTTCTTGTTTCAATAATTCTGATACAGCTTCCAAATTAGCTTTCATCGTATCATTCAATACAGGAATCATTACTTTTTGTAATGGCTGACGTACTTTGTTATCACTCAATTTACGAAGTGATAAAATCATACTTGTAGCCGTTTGTGCTAAATGTGTTTGTTCTTCTAATTCTGCTTTAATTAAAGATTCCTCTACAAGTGGAAAATCTGCTAAATGCACAGATTCTGCAGGATTTTTACCTGTAGCTGCATTCAAATCTTTGTACAAACGATCCATGAAGAATGGTGCAATTGGAGAACCTAAAATTGAAACCGTTTCTAAAACTTTGTACAATGTTTGGTAAGCTGCAATTTTATCTTTCGAATAATCACCTCTCCAGAAACGTCTTCTTGATAAACGTACGTGCCAGTTTGATAAATTATCTATCACAAATTCTTGAATAGCACGAGCCGCTTTTGTTGGTTCATAATCTGTTAAAAAGGCATCAACTTTTTTCGTTAATGTATTCAATTCAGAAATAATCCATTGATCTAATTCAGCTCTTTCATTTACAGGAATTTCTTCTTCTTCAAATGTAAATCCGTCCACATTCGCGTATAATGCGAAGAATGAATAGGTATTATATAATGTTCCGAAGAATTTACGACGAACTTCGTCCACTCCAGCAATATCAAATTTTAAGTTTTCCCAAGGTTGCGCATTCGCAATCATGTACCAACGTGTTGCATCAGGACCATAAGTTGCCAATGTATCGAATGGATCGACAGCATTCCCCAAACGTTTTGACATTTTTTGACCATTTTTGTCTAATACCAATCCGTTTGACATTACATTTTTATATGCTTTCGAATCAAAAACTAATGTTCCGATTGCGTGTAATGTATAGAACCAACCACGTGTTTGATCGACACCTTCTGCAATAAAATCAGCTGGATACATTGTTCCATTATCAATCAATTCTTTATTTTCGAATGGATAGTGAACTTGCGCATAAGGCATTGCTCCAGAATCAAACCAAACGTCAATCAAATCCGCTTCGCGTTTCATTGGTTTTCCTGATTCAGAAACTAATGTAATTTCATCTACTACATTTTTGTGTAAGTCGATTAAATCATAGTTTTCTTCTGTCATATTTCCAACTTCGAAATTTTGGAAAGGATTAGAAGTCATTACGCCTGTCGCAATTGATTTTTCAATTTCAGCAACTAATTCTTCTACGGAACCAATTACTGTAACTTCATCCCCTTCTTCAGTTCTCCATATTGGCAATGGAATTCCCCAATAACGAGAACGAGATAAATTCCAATCATTGGCATTTTCTAACCAGTTTCCGAAACGTCCTTCTCCAGTCGCTTTAGGCTTCCAATTGATTTCTTTATTCAATTCAACCATACGATCTTTCACATCCGTTACCTTGATAAACCAAGAATCTAATGGATAATATAAAATAGGTTTGTCTGTTCTCCAACAATGTGGGTAACTGTGTTTATATTTCTCTACTTTGAAGGCTTTGTTTTGCTCTTTTAATAAAATCGCGATTTCTACATCAACCGATTTTTCAGGAGCAGTTCCATCATCGTAATATTCATTTTTTACATATTTACCTCCATAACCTTCTGGTAAATCAGCCACAAAACGACCTTGTAAATCTACTAAAGGAACAGCATTTCCATGCGTATCTAATACCAACATTGGTGGAACACCAGCTTCTTTTGCAACACGCGCATCATCCGCACCAAAAGTAGGCGCAGTATGTACGATACCTGTACCATCTTCTGTTGTTACGAAATCTCCAGGAATTACTTGGAAAGCATTCTCTGCATTTTCGTAAGGCAACGCCCAAGGTAATAGTTGCTCATAACGAGTTCCAACAAAATCAGCACCTTTGTATTCTCCTACAATTCTATAAGGAATTGTCTTATTTCCTGCCGCATAAACTTTAAAATCTTCTTCTGTTTCTGCTAAGAAATATGGTTTACCGAATTGTTTAGCAACCAATGGTTTTCCTAAAATTACGCGAATTGGCTCGAATGTATATTGATTGAATGTTTCAACTACAACATAATCGATATCTGGACCAACTGTTAACGCTGTATTTGATGGCAACGTCCAAGGTGTTGTTGTCCAAGCTAAGAAATACACATCTCCATCAAAATCATTGAATAAATCTGTAGAATCTTTGTTTACTTTAAATTGAGCAACAATCGTTGTATCTGTAACATCTTGATAAGTTCCTGGTTGATTTAACTCGTGTGAAGATAAACCTGTACCAGCTTTAGGAGAATATGGTTGAATTGTATAACCTTTGTACAACAAATCTTTGTTATAAATTTGCTTCAACAACCACCAAACAGACTCCATATATTTTGGTTTATACGTGATATATGGATCTTCCATATCCACCCAATAACCCATTTTTTCAGTCAAATCATTCCACAAATCTGTGTAACGCATTACTGTACGTTTACACGCTTCGTTATATTCTTCAATTGAAATTTTAGTTCCAATATCTTCTTTGGTAATTCCTAATTCTTTCTCAGTTCCCAATTCTACTGGTAAACCATGCGTATCCCAACCCGCTTTACGAAAAACTTGTTTTCCTTTCAAGGTTTGGTAACGACAAAATATATCTTTGATAGAACGTGCTAAAACGTGGTGAATCCCTGGCTTTCCGTTTGCAGAAGGAGGACCTTCATAGAACACAAAAGATGGATTTCCATCACGCGTAGAAATACTTTTTTCGAAAACATTATTTTGTTTCCATTCTTCTAACGTTTCTTTTGAGACTTGTACCAAGTCTAAGTGCTTACATTCTCTAAACTTTTTTGCCATCGAATTCTTTCTTATTTCTTCTAAATCAAGGAGTGCGAATATAAGAAATTTTTACATATTTTTATTGTTATAGAAACGAAAATCATATTAATAATTGCTTAAATTTATACCAATATTATAGATTTAACAATTCTTGAATAAAAATCAGATGATTTCAGATTTAATTCAGGATTAAACAAATAATTAACAACAATTTTTAAAGATATTTTTTCGATGAAAAAAGGCTTCAAATATTACTCAATTCTATTTCTAATTTTGCTTTTTGCAAGTTGTTCCAAAAACGAAGATTATACGGTTTTGATTCCTACAGATGTAGATTTTGTTGCGTTGATAAATCCAAAATCAATTGCAGAAAAAGGTAATTTTCAGAAATTAGAACAATATAAAATTTATCAATTAGCCGAAGGCGAACTTAAAAATCAAGATCCAACTTTTGATCAATTATTAAATGATATCAAAAACAATCCGACTTCAGCAGGCATAGATATTATCAGCCCTATTTACATTTTTGGACAAAAAATTAATGAAAAAAATATGGTTGCGTTGATTACAAATATGCGTGACAAAGATCAATTTGAAAAACATTTATCAACCATTTACAAAGGTTTATACAAAAAAGATATTTCGTTTGAAAAGAAAGATGGTTTTACAACAATTTCTGGATTCAATAAACCGTTTATGGCTTGGAACAAATCTCAATTTTTATTGATTGTTTCTGAATTTGGTGTTGGAGAAAAAGCGATTCAAGATTATTTCGCGAAAATTATCAACGACAAACATTCACTTGCGAAAGAAAATAACAGCTTTGGAGATTTTGTTAAAAACTCGCAGGATATCAACATTTGGTACACTGGAAATTTCTTGAAAAACTTCTCGAAACATGAAAGTTCTGAAAAGAAAAACCTTGATTTCACAAAAAGTTCTTGGGTCAATTTTATTTCATTTACTTCGGACGGAATTAGTTTTACACAGAAATTTCATCCAGATGCGATTACAAAAGTTAAATTACAAAAACATCCGATGTGGAAATCAAAAATCAATACTGATTTTTTCAAGTATTTTCCTGCGCAAAGTTACATGAACATTGGACTTGGAATTTATCCTGCCAACACGCGTTATGTGTTCGAAAATCAGAATTTCTTGACTACTTTTTTAGAACAATATGAAATTGATTTGAACAAATTAGAACAAAGTTTTGAAGGCGAAGCTTTGTTTAGTGTATATGATTTTGAGATCGGAAAAGCATTTAATCCAAATGACTTTTTTGGGAAGAAAGAAGCTTTTATCAAGCAAGTTGTTTATCCTCAATTTGTTTTGGGAGGAAAAATGAAAAACGATCTTTTCTTCAACGAATTTATTAAATCTCATCAAGAAAATATTCAGAAAATTGGACCTTATTACATGTTACCAATTTCGACAAATATGAAGATTTATATGACATACAAAAACAATTTGATGTACATCACAAATAATCAATCGATTATGAATCAATATTTGAACAAAATGGTAAGTTCTTCAAATTTTGTCACAACAGGATACGCTACAAACGCTTCAAATCCAATGTTTGGTTACGTGAATCTAAATTTTGATCAATATCCAAAAGAAGTTCAAAAATATATTTATCAACAAATTCCGTTCGGAAACACGAAAGAAATGCAAACGGTTTTATCTTATTTTGATCACATCGATTACCGCGTTTCGAATGAATACACAAAAACAGGAAAAATACATATGAAAAAGACGGATAAAAATAGTTTGGAAGTGATTTTCTTACTTTTGGACCAAGCTTATTCACTATTTTTCAATCAAGCTGCACAACAAAATGGAAATTAAAATCAGTCAACTTGTTCCGCATCCTTTGAAAGAATTTGGGTTCGAACAATCTGAAATTTGGAAAAATACATACACTTTTTCAAGCGGAAATATTTATCAAATCGTTGCACATTCTGGTGTTGGAAAATCGACGTTGATTAATATTTTGTACGGTGATAGAAAAGATTATGACGGAGAAGTTTTGTTTGATGGACAAAATATTAAGAATTATTCTTTGAATGATTGGACAAAAATTAGACGCGAAAAAATTGCGTATGTTTTTCAAGGTTTGCATTTGTTTGAAGAATTAACTTTGATGGAAAATATCCAATTAAAAAATGTATTAACACAACATCAATCCGAAAATCAAATTATTGAATGGATTGAAAAAGTTGGTTTAAAAAGTCATTTACATCAAAAAGCGATTCATCTTTCTTATGGTCAACGTCAACGAATTGCTGTGATTCGCGCACTTTGTCAACCATTTGATTTTCTACTTTTGGACGAACCTTTTAGTCATTTAGATGAAATAAATCAACAACTTCTGATTGATTTAGTTACCAAAGAAGCTGCAAAAAATAACGCTGGAATCATCTTTACAAGCTTACACGAAATTCACGATAAACGCCTTGCAAATGTCATTCAACTCTAAAAATTTAATTGAAAAATTGGTTCGTAAAAACCTAAGTTTCTTGCGAATTACAACCTTTTGTTTTTTCTCTATTATCGGATTTTTCATCTTGATTTTGGCTGGAACAATTTATTTGGATTATGCCAAAAATTTTGGAGAAGATAGTTCAGTTTGGAAAGCAAATTATGTAGTTTTGAACAAAAAAATATCGTCTTTACAAACGTTAACTGGAGAAAAGCCAAGTTTTAGTGAAGATGAAATTAACGATTTGAAATCGCAAAATTTTGTTGCGAAAGTCGGAACATTCAAAAGCAGTCAGTTTCCTGTAAAATTGCAAGTTGGTGGTGTTGCTGGAATTCGTGGTTTTTCGACTGATTTATTTTTCGAATCTGTTCCAGAAGATTTTATTGATGTCAAAGAATCGGATTGGAAATGGCAA
Source organism: Empedobacter sp. UBA3475 (assembly GCF_002378465.1). Classification (NCBI taxonomy): domain Bacteria; kingdom Pseudomonadati; phylum Bacteroidota; class Flavobacteriia; order Flavobacteriales; family Weeksellaceae; genus Empedobacter; species Empedobacter sp. UBA3475. The sequence continues at coordinate 8,385 of NZ_DFRA01000047.1, forward strand.
GAAGGACAAGATTTTATTCCGATTATTATTCCGAAAAGTTATTTGAATTTGTACAATTTTGGTTTTGCAACAAGTCAAGGTTTACCACAAGTTTCGGAAGGATTATTTACTAAAATTCCTTTTCAATTGATTTTAGGAAAAGGAGAAAATCAGAAAGTATATCAAGCAAGAATTGTCGATTTTACGACTAAAATTAATACGATTTTAGTTCCTGAAAACTTTTTGGAATGGGCAAATCAAACTTATGCGCCTCAAAAAAATACAGAACCTTCGCGAATTGTTGTTGAAACGAAATCTCAAGGAGATGAAAATGCTTCGACTTATTTTGAGCAACAAAATTATGATATCAACAAAGATGAATTGAAAAATAATGAATTGACGTATTATCTAAAATTAGCTTTTTCGTTGGTTTTATTTATTGGTTTAATCATTGTTTTCGCAGCGATTTGGTTGATGATTATTAACTTTCAATTGATGATTGAAAAGAATAAACACAAAACGAAAGATTTATTTTTGATTGGATATAACATCAATCAATTGGCTCGTCCGTATCTGAAATTTTCGATTATATTTATGTTATTCAGTTATATTATTTCTATTCCGTTAGTTTATTTTGTTTTAGATATCATCAAAGAAAAAGTCGGGAAATTTATGGCAACAGAAAGTTCTCACGTTTGGGAAGTCATCGGTTTTGGATTAATTATCGTGATCATTTTATTCATGATTAATAGAATAATTTTGACACATTCCATCAAAAAAATTGCGTTGAAAGATTAATGCTAAATTTTATAAAAACATAAAAAGGATTCTGAGTTTTTCAGAATCCTTTTTATTTAAACTTAAATATTCTCGATTAAAATGAATATCCAACTCCTAAAGAAAATGAATGGTTTTTAACATCAGCACCAATTGCTGTACCATTGTTTGTATTTTCTGTAAGTCTTGTTAATCCCATATAATATCTAGCACCAACATTGATATTGTCTGTTACATTGTATCCTAAACCGAAGTTAACACCAAAGTCAAAGTTTTTTACGTCATCTTTTACATCAAACTTTTGTTCTGTTGTGTAAACGGTATTATTCGCATATGTACTTGTAGATTGTTTATTGCTCGCATACATGTTAAATCCAAATTGTGGACCAGCCTCAATATTGAAACGAGATGCAGCAGGATAGTATTTGAACATGATTGGAACTTGAATATAATCTAAAGTCGTTTTGTTTTTACTTTTTACAGTTGTATTTCCTACTTCCATTACTTCGTCTTTGTACTTCCCTCCTATTCTTGTAAAATTTACCTCTGGTTGAACAGCAAAACGATCAGTAAGTGGAAAATGTCCATAAAGACCTGCGCTAAAACCTACTTTATAATCATTATCATTTACATCTTTTCCGTTAAAAGAAGACATATTTACACTTGATTTAATACCAAATTGTGACGATGTTGTTTTTTCTTGTGCGCTCAAACTTACAACTCCTAACATTGCAGCAGCAATAAAAAAATTTTTTTTCATCTTTTAAATTTTATAGTTCTAATTATGATGTATGCATAATTTCAAGTCTTGTGCCAAATAATGTTAAAAAAGAGTACTACAAATATTAATTAACTCATATTAAATATATTAATCATTTAATTTTAACATTCATAAAAGCATATTAATAAAAAAAAGCTACATCTTTCGATATAGCTTTTATAAATTATACGTTATTTTCTATTAGAATTTATAAGCAAAACCAACAGATACTGCATTATATTTCCAATCTACAGTGTTATTATTTTCTGGACCAGCAGAAATTCCTTTATACCCTGCATATAAATCCCATGTTGAAGCAGAATAGCCAATTTTAGGCTGCCAAAATAAACCTCCTTCATAACCGTCAGTTGTAGCGAAAGCATAACCTAAATCAGCACCTACAAATAAATTATTTCCAAACTCGTATTTAGCTGTTGCTGCTAATGGAATAAATCCAACATCATCTTTTTCAGCTACAACTACATTATTAATTTTATACTCTTTTCCAATAAAATGATCATAACCTACTTTAGCACCTAATTTAAAGTTATTTGCAATAGGATGTAAATAAGCTAAATCTACTCCGATATTAAATGAAGATACATCTGCTGTCTCTCCTACTGGAATACCTACGTGAACTGTACCTTCTACTCCTGTTGTTTGCGCTGAAACTCCAACCATACCTGCTACTGCGAAAGCAGCTGTTAATAATACTTTTTTCATTTTTATAATGTTTTAAAATATTTACAATTTTGTTAAACTTATTTGCATAATTTCAATTTATGTGCCAAAGTTAAAAACCAAATAATGATAAAAAATACTAAAATTAACAATAACCTAATATTCAGAACTTTATTTCACAAAAAAAGCTCCAAAATAATTTTTGGAGCTTTTCTGTGTTTATTGATTTGACTTATTGTCCGACCATTTTGTATAAAATATTCTGTTGTTGTTTCGCATAATTGGTATCAATTTCTGCAGCTACACCAATCATTTCGTCTAAATAATTAAACTGATTCATGATTTTTGCTTGATCAGCTGCGTCAACTTTTCCATCTGCCACTACTTCTTTATATAAGGTTTCGAATTTCTTTAAAACAGGATTATAAGCAGATTCAAAAACTTTCAATGCTTTGTCTTTATCACCTCTTTCTCCTAATGCAGAAGCTTCGTTGTAGATTGACATCATCAAATCATTTTTAGCTGCTGCTAAATCTGAACCAATTGAATATCCTTTTCCTGAAGGTAACGACTCGAAAAAAGCAATTTTTGCATTAGCTTCTTTACGAACATGCGCAAACAATTCTTGTGCTTTTTTATCCTCTCCAGCTTTCAAATAAATTCCAGCAATTCTACTTACTCCATAACCAATATCGTATTTCGCTAAAGCAGGAATTTCTAACATTACTTTATCTAAAACTGCAATTGCTTCTTTTTTGCGTCCTGCATTCAATAAATCATCTGCTAAACGTACCGCAGTATTTCTATATGAAGATGTGTAGTTACGCTCTGTCAAACTAAATGAAGCATCAGGATTATTGTATCCAGACCATTTATACGAATTGAATGTTCTTAACAACATGTCATTATCAGAAGCTCCAATAATTCCTCCTTTACCAAAAGGCGTATAAATAGGAACTAATTTATAACTCATTCCAGCATTCAATAAATAATCATTCATGTAGAATGTGTTTTCAGGGTCAGAAATTCCTCCTCCACTAAAGTAAATAGGACGATCCCAATTGTATTTCGCCATCATTGACAACAACAACAAATTGTTTTTGAATAAACTTGACGCTTTGATATTAATTGTGATTGAATCAACCATTTTATCTGCATCTTTTGCACTTACAATTCCATATTTTAGCGCGTTTGCTTTATTTACAGGAACAACAATTTTAGAAACAGGTAAATAATTTGCTCCACCAATTGGATAACCAAAATAATCTGCTAAAGCTTGTTTCTCTGGTGATTTATTATCTAAAATAAAATCCATTGCTTCTTTAGCAGTCATACTATCTGTTGTGATATATTTTTGCAAAGGTTTTAAACTTTTATAAACTGACATCACTTGATTTGGATCAATTTCAGGATCAGATAAATATTGAGCAACTTGTTCAATTGGCATTTGACTTAACGTTTCTAATGTTTGATTAGATCCTGGTTTGATGAAACTATTCAATTGATCAAAAATATTTTTAATAGAACCTCCAACAACAAAAATTTGATCGTTAGTTCCAGATTGATAATCTTTCGGTTTCAAATCACTTGGAAGTGGAGCTGCATTGTACGTTCTACGTAACAATTGTTCTAAATTCCATGGAGAAGCAGCCAACGTTAAATTCGCAATTTTTACATCATCACGGAAATTTTCGGTTTCTTGTAATCCCCAAAGTGGATAAGTATCATTGTCTCCATAGACAAAAAGAATAGCGTTTTTATCGAGCGGATTCAGATAATTGTAAGCTAAAGAATAAGCTACAGAACGCTCTGAACGATCGTGATCATCCCAGTTTTGAGCTCCCATTAAAATTGGAATACCAGCTAAAATAACTGTCGTTCCAATTGCTAAAGATGGTTTCAATTCTTGCTTCATCAATTTCTGAAGTAATAAATAAACTCCTTGTACACCCAATCCTGCCCAAATCGCAAATGCATAAAAACAACTTACCAATGCATAATCACGTTCACGAGGCTCGAAAGGTTTTACAGATGTGTAAAAGATGATTCCGACACTTGTTAAAATAAACAATGACAACAATGACCACCAGTTAACAAAATTTCTGTTTAATTGTGTAAATAACCCGATTAAACCTAAGAATAATGGTAACATGAAATATACATTTGTTCCATCATTTCTATATTCATCTGGTAATTTTGATTGATCTCCTAAACGTGGATTATCAATAAATGGAATTCCTGAAATCCAATTACCTTTTGTAATCTCGAAATTACCTTCTAAATCGTTTTGGCGACCAGAGAAATTCCACATAAAGTAACGGATAAACATATAGTTGATTTGGTAATCAATAAAGTAATTAAATTGTTCACCAAATGTAGGTGGTTCGATATCTAAAATCTCACCATATTTCTTAAGTTCTGCAACTTTTAATTGTCTGTTTTGACGTTTCTCAACCAATTGCGCGTACATTTGTTGCGCTTCTTTATCACCCGCATATTGTGCATTCAAAGAGAATTTTGGAAAAGCATAAACTGCCGCATAATTCTCCATCACACCTGGGTCTGGACTGAACATTTTAGGGAAAAACTTCACATATTTATCTTCATATGTATAATCTAAACGATCCGAAACTTTCAAATATTTTCCTGTACGTTTATCCTTGATATATTCAGAACTACGAACTGTACTTTCTGGCGCTCCATTAGTATCACGCTTAATTCCGTCACTTGCAATATGAGCCGTAAAAACTGGTCCGTACATCACAGGCCAAGAACCATATTGTTCACGATTAAAATAATCTAAAACACCCAAAGCTGTATCAGGATCATTCAAATTCATGTGAGGATTTGCGTTTGCACGAATCGGAATAACTAACCAACATGAGAAACCAATCAACATAAAAATCACACACCACGAAATTGTATTCAATAATGCTGAACCATATTTCTGAGTTAATTTAATCGCAAAATAGAAAACTGCAATTAAAATGATAGCGGCAATAATTGTTCCTGAATTAAAAGGCATTCCCAAATTATTTACTACATAAATCTCTGTTCTTCCAAAGAATGTCATCACAACTGGGAAAATTATTTTGAATACAAAAGCTAAAATAATCAATGTAATAACATTTGCGATTAAAAAACTTTTGATTGTAAATCTATATTTTCGAGCATAGTATACAAAACAAACTGCTGGAATTGCTAACATTGCCATTAAGTGAACACCAACCGATAAACCAATCACCAACGAAATAATTACCAACCATTTGTTTCCTCTAGGTGTATCAGCGACTTGATCCCATCTTGTAATCAGCCAAAATAATAACGCTGTGAAGAAAGATGCCATTGCATAAACTTCTCCTTCTACCGCAGAAAACCAGAATGTGTCGCTAAACATAAAAATTGCAGCTCCAACTAATCCACTTCCTAATGTTATAATTTTTTGAGAAGCATTTAGTTCAATCGCATCGACATTCATTGGATCTTGCGTTTTTCCAAACATTTTTCGAGCAAAATATGTAATTGTCCAAAACAAAAACATAATTGTTCCTGCACTATACAAGGCAGATGTACTGTTGATTAATATGGCGTATTTGCTTCCGTCACCAAAAGCTAAACCAGACCAAACTGCTCCCATTATTTGGAACAAAGCTGCTCCTGGTGCATGCGTAATTCCCAATTTTGCTGATGATACAATGTACTCACCACAATCCCACAAACTCAGGTAACGTTCCATCGATGCCAAATACAATATTGTCGCTATCAAGAACATCGCAACACCCAAGATGTTGTTCCACTTTTTGAAATTTATATCCATTTTGTTTTAATAAACTATCTTGCGAAAATAAGATAAAAAATTGATATAGCTTAGGATTGAAATGATTAAATTCTGATTACAATCTCATCTAAACAATATAGATTTATCGAATATTTTAAAATTAATTTTAAAGTTTCTAATCGATTCATTTACATATTAACAAAACATCAAATCCTTCAAAATAAAGATACATTTTCTCAAATAGTTTTGATTCTAAACTTTTTTCATCTAAATTTGCAATGCAAAAAGCAATGCCTTTAACAGACAAAATTCTACAAACGGGCTTCACTTTTGACGATGTGTTATTAGTGCCTGCCTACTCAGAGATATTACCGAACCAAGTATCTCTACAAACAAGATTCACAGACAATATCACCCTTAACATTCCGATAGTTTCTGCTGCGATGGATACTGTATCCGAAGCAAGATTAGCGATTGCATTAGCTCGTGAAGGAGGTTTATCTTTCGTTCACAAAAATATGTCGATCGAAGAACAAGCGAATGAAATTGATATGGTAAAACGTTCAGAAAACGGAATGATTTCTGATCCAATTACTTTATCTCGTCATCACAAGTTGCAAGATGCAGTAAACTTAATGGAGAAATACAAAATCTCTGGTTTACCAGTTGTTGAAGAAGATAGAACATTGGTTGGAATTATTACAAATCGTGATATTCGTTACCAAGAAAACTTCGACCAATTGGTAGAAGACGTGATGACAAAAGAAAATATCGTAACTTCTGATATTGATACTGACCTTAAGAAAGCAAAAGAAATTCTTTCTCGTTACCGCATCGAAAAATTACCAATCGTTGACGAAAACAATAAATTAATCGGATTAATTACGATAAAAGATATTGACAATTTAACTGAATTCCCTAATGCATGTAAAGATACAAAAGGTCGTTTACGTGTTGGTGCAGGAGTTGGAGTTGGTGCTGATACATTAGAACGCGTTCAAGCTTTAGTAAACAAAGGTGTTGATATCGTAGCGTTAGATTCAGCTCACGGACATTCTGCTGGAGTTATTAGTAAAGTTGCTGAAGTTAGAAATGCTTTCCCTGAATTAGATATCGTGGGTGGAAATATTGTAACTGCTGAAGCAGCAAAAGCTTTGATTGATGCTGGAGCAAATGCTTTAAAAGTTGGTGTTGGACCTGGTTCTATCTGTACAACTCGTGTTGTAGCTGGTGTTGGTGTACCTCAACTTTCTGCTATTCATGATGTACATTCTTATGCAAAAACAAGAAATGTTTCGATTATTGGAGATGGTGGAATCAAATTATCAGGTGATATTGTAAAAGCGGTTGCTGCTGGGGCAAACTTGGTGATGTTAGGAAGTTTATTTGCAGGAACAGATGAAGCGCCAGGAGAAGAAATTATTTTCCAAGGTCGTAAATTCAAAGCATATCAAGGAATGGGTTCTTTAGCTGCAATGAAACGCGGTTCTAAAGATCGTTATTTCCAAGCTGATGCGAAAAAATTAGTTCCAGAAGGAATTGAAGGTCGTGTTCCTCACAAAGGTTCTATTGCAGAAGTTGTTTACCAATTATGCGGTGGATTACGTGCTGGAATGGGTTACTGCGGAACTCCAACAATTCAAGATTTAATTGAAAACGGTAAATTCGTTAAAATTACAGGTGCTGGTTTACACGAATCTCACCCACATGATGTTGTCATTACAAAAGAGGCTCCTAATTATTCGAATTAAGAATTATCAATATATTAAACAAAATAGCAAGCCAATTGGCTTGCTATTTTGTTTTTAAAACGATATATCCTGTTTTAAGTGTCTCTTTATCATCTTTTATTATAAACCAATAAGTCCCTGTTGGCAATACAAAATTATTATGTTTACCGTTCCAAGGCAAAATATCATTTACGATTCCATTCGCAACTATTTTACCATATCTATCAAAAATCTGAATTTTAGCATTTTTATAAAAATCTTTATTTCTCAAACTCCAAGTGTCATTAATTCCATCACCATTTGGTGATAAAAAATTGAAGCCGTTTGCAATATCAAAAGGTATAGGTCCAAAAACACAACCTAATTTAGTTTTATACCAAATACTAATTAAATCTGCTGTTTGATTGAAAAATGTACCACTATTCTGAAAAGTAATGCCATCTAAAGAATAACTATCAATATTAGCATTTGGAAAAGGAATTATCGTAATACTATTAGAAGTTGCAGTTACTTTTTCTATACGCGATCTTTCTTTCTCTGGAATCACATTAATTTTGACACTTGATTTACAACCCAAATCATTATCAAAATAGACAATCCACTCTCCCAAGGCATCAACTTTCACTTCTTTTTTAGTTGATTTTAAATCTCCATTAAAATACCATTCGTAATTAGATTGATTATCTGGACCATTAACCACAAAAGGAGTTCCACAAAACTCAAATTCAGTTTTATCCATTTGAGTTGAGTAATCCTTCAGTTGTAAATTAATTACAGACTCTGATATACATCTTTTAGTGGTATCTTTAAAAGATATCCTTAAATAAACTTTATGCTCATCATTAGAATTTATACTATAATCTTTCCACTCTACTTCGGGAATCATATTTTGATTCAAAATCATATCATTATAGCTTCTATACAAGCTAAATACTAAAGTTCGTTCATCAGGCGGAACATTAATAAAAGCATTGATTAAGGAAACTTTACTTAAATCATATTTCTCTTTATTTGAATCGTCTAGGCAGCCATAAAGTATTTCTCCAGTAAGATTTGGAGGAGTTCTTGTCCTAAAATAGGTAACTTCAACCACAAACACTTGTTTAGGATTATGTAGTGTGTTTTCTATAAATTTTAAAAAAAATATTTTTTTATTCTTTTCCCCATCATCCACTATATAAGATCTATTTATTCTATCATAAATATAGCTTGTTGTAGCATTAGCATTTTTATAAACACTTCCATCATGAGTAAATTTCGTAGGATCTAAAGTAGAATTTTGCAAATAAAACTCCTCTTGTATTTCATCTAAATATGCAGGGTTTTCTAAAAATAAGTCATCATTGAAATTATAATCCAAACACTTATTTATTTCTACTTTATACACGATTGGTTGTGCAACGACAATACTCAGTAAACTAGATAGAAAAACAATATAATAAGTGATATGATTCATATTTTTTTTACTTATCATAAATCTACAAAAATATAATAACAAAAAAGCCACTTCTTTCGAAGTGGCTTAATAACTATTGAGGATATTTGATACTATTATTTAGCAAAAAATAATTTAGAATCAATTTCATCACCATTGCTTAATTTAGATGAAGCATCTTTATAATTCGCTCCATTTAACGATGGTTGTGTAATTGGATAACGTACACGTGCTGGCAAGTCTTTAGCAACAACATTACCTGACATTAATGGAGTAAATGTATAAGTAGCTCCATTATTATCTTTTGCTGTTTGACCTGGTAATAATAAAATTCCTCCATTTGGATAACCTGTTCTACGGTATTCATTCCAAGCTTCAGCTCCTTGCATGTATAATGCAATATATTTCTGCGTAATAACGTTTTCTTGATTTGCAGCTGGTAATGCATTTACATAAGCTGTAGCTTTAGTTGCATCAACACCCCATTTATCCATAGAGGCTTGTACACCTGCTTTATAATGAGTTGCATCCCATCCATTAATTTCTGATAAGATAAACTCTACTTCAGCATATTCCATTAATACTTCAGCAAAAGTAGGCGTCATTACATACTTAGAAGTAAATGAAAGTTTAGCTGTTTCATTATTTAGTGATAACATTGTATCTGGAAGACCATAAGGCATACCTTGATATTTTGTTAGATCATCAGTATCAGAATATGATGCTGGATATACTTGAGACTTTTTAAGACCAATAGGTGCTGCATAAACTTGTAAACGAGGATCCACTCCAAAGTTTTTTGTTGATTGACCTTTTAACAAGTTAATAAACTGTTTATTCGTCGCAAAATCTGTACGCATACTTCCTGTAAAGAAAGTTGCCCAAAATGGAGATCCTTCTGCAGCAGAACTACCAAAGTTTTGAGCTGCATTATCATCATTCGATGTAAATACTCCTTTTGCAATTGCATCTGTGATATGAGCGTTTGCTGAAGGCAATTTAGCTTTTACACGGTTAGCAATTCTTAAACGCAAAGAGTTTGCAAATTTTTTCCATTTAGCAACATCTCCTCCATAGATATTATCCCCACTAGAAAAACCAGACGCATTCACATCCAATTGCTCTGATGCCTCTTTTAATTCTTTTAACAAATCTTCATAAATAACTTGTTGAGAAACATATTTAGGTGCAGCGTAATCATCAATTTGTAAAGCTTGGAAATCTGCATTTTTATTCCCGTGAGACCAATATGGTACATCACCAAAACTTGACACTAATTGATCAAATGTATATGCTAACATTATTCTTGAGATAGCAATTTGATTATCTAAATCACCATACTGTCCCATTTGAGCTGCAGTCTCTGGATTTGTACATTTATCAATAATATCTTTAAAGTTAGATGCTGATCTATATAAAGCATTCCAACCTCCTGAAGTTTGAGTATCACGATATTGATACTTATCTTCTTCAGTATAGTTAATTTGTGCTGTATACTGCATCCAAGGCATTGACATACGTGCAGACCACCAACCATCTCTTGCTGTTGACATTAAATATCTTGTAGCTCCATTAAAAATAGTATATGTAGGTACAATTTCAGGGCTATTCGGATTTTCATTAAGCTCTGCTAATCCATTATCACAAGAAGTGAACATTGCAGTAGAACCTAATAAAGTAGCCATTAATAAATATTTTCCGATATTCTTTTTCATAACTCTTTTTCTAAATTAAAATTGTAATTTAAGATTCATACCAAAAGATCTTGTTGAAGGTAAAGACCCTCCTTCTAATCCTTGTACATTTCCTGAACCTCCTGTAGCAACTTCTGGATCAAAATTCTTATTATCTAACCCCCATGTAGCTAGATTTCTTCCAAATGCAGATACAACTACATTAGAAAATGGTCCAGCCCATTTTTTAGGGAAAGTATATGATAAAGTAACCTCTCTTAATTTGATGTAATCAGAATCAAATACGTTTTGAGATGTTGGTCCTGAATAATAATTTCCAAAATATGAAGATGCATCAACAACTTTTGTATTTTCTGCTGTATTTGTTACTGTATAAGTTCCATCTCCATTTGATTTTACTGAACCAGTAACACCCTGAGAAATTACACCGTTTTCACGCACTCCATTTGCTGCTGTTTCTTCTAACATACCTGAGTACATACCCCACATATTTGTTAAAGCAAAGTATTTACCTCCTTTTTGCACATCTACTAACGCAGATAAAGAAACACCTTTGTAAGTAAATGTGTTACGGAATCCCATGTTATAGTCAGGTAAAACAGAACCTAAATTCTTAACGCCAGAAGATAAATACAATCCGTTAGCCCCAACTACTTTATTACCTTGATCATCATAAATAAAGTCAGTTCCACGGATTTGACCATATTTAGAACCTAACATTGCATAAACCCCAGCTTTAAATGGTGCTTGAGCTAATGTAATAGATTGTAAGTCTCCGTATAATTCTACAATTTTGTTATCATTTTTTGCAAAGTTCCATGCAAAATCCCAAGAAAATTCTTCAGTTTGGATTGGTGTAATCTTCACCATTGCTTCAATACCTTTATTTTCCATTACCCCAGCATTATACCATTTAGCAGTAAACCCAGTTTCAGCAGGAGTTGTATTTTGTACAATTAAGTCGTTTGTTTTTTGTTGATAATAAGTAACATCAAATCCGAAACGATTTTTAAAGAATTGCATTTCTAAACCAACCTCCCAAGAATCTACCATCTCAGGTTTCAAATTTTTATTTGCTTTAGCTAATGGTAATAAATAATAAGGATCTCCTAAATTTGTAGTTCCTGTAAACGTAGAATTAGCATATGTATCAATTAAATTGAAAGGATCTGTATCATTTGCTACACGAGACCAACCTCCACGAATTTTACCAAATGTTAACCAATCTTGTTTAATCAAGTTTGAGAAAACAAACGCTCCAGATACTGAAGGATAAAAATACGAGTTATTTGCTTCTGGTAAAGTAGATGACCAGTCATTACGAGCTGTTACATCTAAATAGAATACATCATAGAATCCAAAAGAAGCACCTGCAAATACAGAATTTACTCTTTTCTTAGATCTATAATTAGATACAGTTGGTGATGCCATTGAGTTAGACAACGAATATAAATTTGGAACAACTAATCCTCCTGAAGTAGCTGCATTTACATTAGATCTTGTCTCATGACGTCTATTAACCCCTGCGAAAGCATTCACACTAAAATCAGTCCATTTCTTTTCATAGTTTAAACGCCCTTCGTAGTTCATCTCTGTAAATTGACGAGTATATAAACTATATCCTGATGTCGCTTGAGATCCTACTGCAACTCTTTCTTGAATTTGTAAGTTATAATGATCTCCATAAACAGCTCCAGTTGCATACAACCCTGGTAAGATGTCATATCTTAATTTTACGTTTCCATAAAAACGATCACGTCTATCGTCAGAAGTATTCTCATTAATAATCCAATATGGGTTATCAGAATATAATGGTGTGGCATTATTCCAAGCAGTTCTGTTCCAAGATAATTGTTCTCCTTTACTGTTTTTATAATTTTTTAAAGCAGCAAAATCTAACGAACGTTGTCCCCATTGATAGAACTTCTGAATAACTGAATTATCTCCATATCCAAACTCAGGACGATTAAATCCATCTGTTCTCACATAATTCATATCTCCAGAAACCTGAAATTTATCTCCAAATTTGTTATCAATCCCTAAATTAAGAGTTGTTCTTTTTAATGATGAATTAGGAATAATACCTGATTGATTAATGTTAGATATTGCTAATTTTGCATTCGTATTTTCATAAGATTTTGAAAAACTAGCAGAATTAGTATAAGTAATACCTGTATTATAGAATGAATCTACGTCATGAGCTGGAGCTTTCCATTCCCTTGCAACCATATAGTTTGTTGGATCTTCAGGATTAAATGCATTCCAATGAAGAACCATTTGACCATTATATTTTGGCCCCCAAGATTCATCCATTTGATACTCTACAATATTATATTGTTTTCCATCTACTGTAATTTTACTAAACGTATCCTTAGATCCACCTCCATAAGATTTTTGAAGCTTAGGACTAATTGCTACTTGATCAAATGAAACCCCCGTGTTAATAGTTATTTCATCACGACCTTTTTTACCTTTTTTAGTCGTAATCATAATTACACCATTAGCACCACGAGACCCATATAAAGCAGATGCTGGACCACCTTTCAATACGTTGATTGATTCAACATCATCAGGGTTCATATCAAAAGCCCCATCTCCATAATCGCGACCTCCACTACCACTTGAAGCACCAGAACCATTAACGTTGTTGTTACTCATTGGTATACCATCGATAACTATCAATGGTCTATTTTCTCCAGTAATAGAACGTAACCCTCTAAGAACAATACGAGTAGACCCTCCTAAGTTACCAGAGTTGTTAGAGATTGACAAACCTGCAACATTTCCTGATAAGGAATTTAAAGGGTTGCTCCCTCTTGCAGCAGAAATCACATCTCCTTTAACTTCTTGCGAAGCATATCCTAATGATTTTTTTTCACGTGTAATACCTAATGCGGTTACTACAGCCCCTTCTAACTCTACTGTATCAGAAGCTTTAAGAGTTACTTTATATTCTGAACCAGCACCAACTGAAAAAGTTTGAGTTGGTAATCCCATTGCTTCTACTGTTACTAAATCTCCTTGTTTAGCTTCAATACTAAACACCCCATTTTCGTCAGTGTAAGCTTCTTTTCCTGATGTTGTTTTTACAACAGCATCAGCTACTGGAAGTCCATCAGAGTCTGTTACAGTTCCTGTAACAGTCTTTTCTTGCGCATATAATGAAGTTCCTAAAAGAATACCTCCTAATACAAACAAGTTTTTTAAATTTCTCCTCATCTGTTAAAACATTTTTAAAACTTTCATAAACTTAAGATTTCTATAACATTTACAAAACTTTTTTATGCTAAATTTTGATAACTTTGTTAAAAATATAAAAAATTGTACAAAGTTTTATCAAATCACGAATATGAAATAGGTTGCGATGAAGCAGGAAGAGGATGTTTAAGTGGTCCGGTTGTAGCAGCAGCCGTTATTTTGGGAAATGATTTTGAAAATGAAATTATTAATGATTCAAAACAATTATCTGAAAAGAAAAGAAATTCGTTGAGAACATTTATAGAAGAAAATGCTAAATATTGGGCAATTGGAATTGTTTGGCCAAATGAAATTGACGAAATAAATATCTTAAACGCTAGTTTTTTGGCTATGCATCGAGCAATAGATCAATTAGATTGTCCGAAAGATTTGATTGTTGTTGATGGAAATCGTTTTAATAAATATCATGATGTCTCACACGAGTGTATTATAAAAGGTGATTCAAAATATATGAATATTGCGGCAGCATCTATTTTAGCAAAAACGTATCGTGATGAATATATGGAAAAAATCCACGAAGAATTTCCAATGTACGATTGGAAAAAAAATAAAGGTTATCCAACAAAAGCTCATCGCTTAGCAATAAAAGAATATGGAGCTACTCCTTATCATAGAATGACATTTAAATTATTACCAGATCAATTAAGCTTAGATTTATAGAAAATAAAAATGAGAGCATTATATAATGCTCTCGTTTTATATATAATATTACCGGTAGTGCATTTGTAT
>NZ_DFRA01000053.1:0-6462 GCF_002378465.1 Empedobacter sp. UBA3475
GAGAAAGCTTTTTTGATTATTGTATTTTTTATATCAAACCAAATTGCTTGAAATGATGTGTAAAATGTTTTTTATGAAATGTTTTCCAATCTTCGTATCCAATATCATTTAAAACAGGATTGACAATTTTAGCATCAGGATTTTCTGTGAAATATGAATTGAATTTATCAATTTCTTGTTCTAATTTTTCTATTGCAGCTTCTAAAGAATGGTAACGTAAATCTAGTAAACCTTCCATTCCATTTGCTTTTATCCCCTTTTGCATTTCATGATCAGATTCTAATAAAAAGGATTTGTATTGGGGTATTTGCTCTGCAGGAATTCGACAAGGTACTGTTAAACCTCCATTTGAAATTTTAGTGGTTACAATCAAATGTTCAACCATGTGTTGAGGTGTCATAATTCCCCATTCTGGCTGTTGATCTACTTTTAAACTTTTTAGTTTAGAAATAAGACTGGCTTTATCTTCAAAATTTAAAAACATATTTTTTCTGTGAAGTTAGTTAGTCGTATAATAATAATCAATAAAATTCAAGATTTATTTTGTTAATTGTTCAAGCCTTTTTATATAAGCGTCTACAAAATTCTGAATGAAACTTGTTGTGGTTATAGAGTTCTAATTGTCCAATCTTAATAACTTTAAGGGTATATCCTTCGGTTGTCATTTTAATTAAGTTCTTTGAAATCTTTCTAGAATTTGCTTCTTTTCATAGACTTCCCATAAAAGTCCAATTGTTTTTTGAGTTTAGTTATCTGATTTCATTTTAAGAAAGTTTATGTAAAAATTTTCAATGAATTAATTATCATTTTTAATGAATATCGTATAAGAAAAATGTAAATTAGTATTGTATTAAATGAAACAAATGATAAATATTCAGCCCAATTTAGAAAATGATTTAGTAGAACTTCAACCGCTCAACGATAATGATTTTGAAGCGCTTTATTTAGCTGCTTCAGACCCGAAAGTTTGGGAACAGCACCCAAATAAAAATCGTTGGAAAAGAGATGTTTTTATGAATTTTTTCGAAGGTGCAATTCAAAGTAAAGGTGCTTTCAAGATTATTGATAAACAGACAAATCAAGTTGTTGGTAGCTCTCGTTTTTACGATTATGATGAGCAAGATTCATCTATTTTGGTTGGTTATACGTTTTATTCGACGAATTGTTGGGGAAAAGGTTTTAATCCGTCTGTTAAGAAATTAATGTTTGATTATATTTTTCAGTTTGTTGACAAAATTTATTTACATGTTGGCGCTGATAATGTACGTTCGCAAATTGCAGTAGAGCGTTTGGGTTGTAAAAAAGTGAAAGAAGAACAAATTGAATATTTTGGAGAAGAGCCAAAGTTAAATTTTATTTATCAGTTGAATAAAGTTGACTGGTTTAAGTAATTGATAATTAAAACTATTTTTTGAGGACAGATTTTTTATGTCCTTTTTTTGAAAAAAAACTTAAAAATATGATTATGTTTTTCGTAATAAAATATACTTTTACTGAAGTTTTCATAATAATGAATGAGTAATATTACATTAAACCCAATTTATGAAAAGATTATTGATGACTTATCAAATCAAAAATACTCTATTTCAGACTTTTTTTTCTCAACAGAGGAAACAAAGCAACTTCGCGAAGCTATAATTCGAAAAGAAAATAAAAAAGATTTTCATCAAGCTGCTGTCGGAAGTTCGGTTAACGAACAAATTATAAAATCAATCAGAGGCGATAAAATCAGATGGATTGATGAAGAAAATAAAACAGAAACGGAAGAAATTTTTTTCTCAAAAATCAATGATTTTATTGACTATCTCAATTTAACATGCTACATGGGCATTGAGGAAAGTGAATTTCATTACGCTATTTATCCCGAAGGGACATTTTACCAAAAACATGTTGATGCTTTTAAGAATGATGATAGACGCACACTTTCTATTGTATTGTATTTGAATGATGAAGAGTGGAAAGATGAATTTGGCGGACAATTGACCTTGTATTTGGCAGATGAAAATAAGGCTGAAAAAGAATTAGATATTTTACCTCTTGCTGGTCGTTTGGCTGTTTTTGATAGTAAAACTATTCCGCACGAAGTAAAAACTGTTAATCGACCAAGATATAGTATCACAGGTTGGTTGAAAACCAGAGGAAATATTTTGACATATTTGTAATAAAATCTGTAGTTGCTTCGAGATTTCAATTTCTATTTACATTAGATAAATATTGGCATCAATTTGAACGATTTAGACAATAAGAATCAAAAAAACTCAACCAATTGGTTGAGTTTTTTTGATATGTTATTAAAAATATAATTAAGCTTCAAAGAATTCTGCTACATAACGTTCTGCGTCTAATGCAGCAGCACAACCAGATCCAGCAGCAGTAATTGCTTGTCTGTAAACAGAATCTTGCACATCACCAGCAGCAAAAACACCTGCTACATTTGTTTTGTACGAACGATCTTGCGTGATTAAATATCCCGTTTCGTCCATATCCAATTTCCCTTGGAATAATTCTGTATTTGGTTTATGTCCAATCGCGATAAAAACTCCATCAACGATTAATTCTTTTTCTTCGTTTGTAACATTGTTGATGATTTTCGCTTTTTCAACAACATTGTTTCCTTCCAAACCAATTAATTCGTGGTTATATAAAACCTCTAAATTATGTGTATTTGCAACACGATCTTGCATCGCTTTAGACGCGCGCATTTCCTCTTTACGAACCAATAAATAAACCTTGTTACAAAGTTTTGATAAGTAAGTTGCTTCTTCAGCAGCGGTATCACCACCACCAACTACCGCAACATCTTTACCGCGGTAAAAGAAACCATCGCAAGTTGCACAAGCTGAAACTCCGCTACCAGCGTATTTAGTTTCATCATCTAAACCTAAATATTTCGCAGTTGCACCTGTCGAAATAATAATAGAACGAGCTTGGTAAGTTCCATTGTTCGATTTTACAGTATGTACATCACCTTCTTTTTCTCCAAAAGTTACTTCCGTTACATATTCGTATTTTATTTCAGTTCCAAAACGCTCTGCTTGTTTTTGTAAATCAGCCATCAATTCTGGTCCTGTAACTGCTTCTGGATAACCTGGGAAATTCTCAACATCCGTTGTTGTTGTTAATTGTCCACCTGGCTCCATACCAGTTAAAATCAAAGGATTCATGTTCGCGCGTGCAGCATAAATTCCCGCTGTATAACCCGCAGGTCCAGATCCTATTATGATAACATCTCTTACGTTATTTTCCATTGTGTTGTTTTATTTTTTTACAAATTTAGTATTTCTTATTTATTTTTCTCGATTCTATAAATAGATGAAAATTATAGATTCATAATTTTATACACTAATTCAATTAATAATTGGCTTGGCGTCACATTTCCAGTAGTTCCAACACCTTTTCCTTTCAAATCATATTCACGTATAAATGAGATAATTCTCGTAGCTTTTTTTAGCGGATAATTACTTGCAGCTGTCATCATTCCTTGTACAAAATACGGATTAATTCCTAATACTTTCGCCAAATTTTGCTTCGATTTATCTGGCGTAACATGTATTTGAATGATGTTTGTAAACAGATTAAAAATTGTTGTGATTGAAACGACGTACGGATTATCCTTCGGATTTTTCTCGAAATATTTAATGATTTTGAATGCTTTTTCGATGTTCTTCGTTTCGATTGCATTGCGAAGTTCAAAAACATTATAATCTTTACTAATCCCAATATGTTCCTCAATATGATTTGGTGTGATAGTTTTATCCGCGCCAACAATTGTAAAGAGTTTTTCTAATTCATTGTTCAAACGAGATAAATCTGCTCCGACATACTCCGTCAACAAAAACTTTGCTTTTGGTTCAATCTTAAATTGATTAGCTGCAACTTTTTGTTCTATCCAAGAAGGTAACTCGCTTTCATAAATCTTTTTGAATTCGTGGTAATACCCTTTTTCATTCAGAACTTTATAGATTTTCTTGCGTTTATCAAGTGAATTTCCTTTGTAATTGATGATTAAAACCGTCGAATCTTGTACTTGATTTGCATACATTTCCAACTGATCTATCGAACGGCTAAGATGTTGCGCTTCTTTTACAATCACTACAGATTTTTCTGCACCCATCGGGTATTGACGCGCCATTCCAATCAATTGTCCAACTTCTACATCTTGTCCATAAACTATTGTTTGGTTAAAACCTTTTTCTTCTTCTGTTAAAATATTTGCTTCCAACAAATCAGTTACCTGATCGATGAAAAACGGCTCGTCGCCCGCCAAGAAGTAAATCGGTTTATAGTTTTTGTTTTTTATATCTTTGATCAAAGATTCTACAGGACTCATACAATGACTGAATTAGTACAATTAAATTTTTCCGAAAAATACCAAATAAGATTGAAACAAGCCCAAGATAAATTGTATATCTTTTGTTTGATTCGAAAAAAATGGTTGGTCTATACGCCCGAAGAATGGGTTAGGCAACACGTTCTGAATTATTTAATCAACGATTTGGGTTATTCAACTTCGGCGATTGCGTTGGAAGTTGCAATTGATATTACAGGAATGCGAAAACGTGCAGATATTGTCGTTTATCAGCAAGAAAAACCATTTATTATGGTGGAATGTAAAGCGCCGAATATTGCAATTTCGCAAGCAACTTTTGATCAAATAGCGCGTTACAACATTGTGTTAGGTTCTCAATTGTTGATGGTAACAAATGGTTTGAATCATTTTTATTGTATGATGGATTTTGTTCAAAAAAGATATAATTTCTTGAAAGAGTTGCCGAAGAAAGGATAATTTGAAAATGAGCTAATGTGTTGATGTGAAAATTTGTCAATTCGAGCGATTTTAATGGATCTTGACTACGTTTCAAACGTAGCTGACCACGTCCCGAACGTAGTCGACGTGGTTCTGAAGCAAGCTGATTACGTTCCGAAGTAAGCTAGCTTTGTATTTTAGTAAGCTGATGAGGTTTTATACCTAGTTGATTACGTCCAGAACTTAGCTGACAATGTCAGGAACGTCAAATTTGGGGTTAGGTTACCTCGTTTTCTTGGTTCGTAACCAAGCCAGCTTGGTAAAAGAGACCGTCAACTTAGTAAATTTGGAAGCTGACTAGGTTCAGAACGTCGTCAGCTAAGTGTTTAAGTAAGTTTGCTGAGTAAATTAGGTAGTTAGCTTAGTGTATTACATGGAAAATGTAGTTTATTTTGTGAAATGGTTTAACTTTATTAACAAAGAAGTAATTTGTTTAATCCTTCAAGAAGAAATAGAAATATAGGTACTGCCAAACAGGGTTTTAGTAAGAATAATAAGTTGACGATTTCTACTCCATATGGTAGTTACCAATCTTTTTATGAAAAACTAACAACTTATAAAAAAGAGAGTAGAATTATTAATAATCATGAATTTGTGTTTGTAGTGGAAGATACAAGACTAAATTCTGTTCACGCATGTTCAATAAATGATATTGTAAAAATTATTTCAAATATACCTGTTGAGGATTATGGAGAATTAAAATTTATAGTTTTGAGACAACCAAAGCGAAAGGAGCAAATTATTTCGAGTGTTTGGGGAAGATTAGTTTATTTATACGAATTCGAGAAAGAAGATTTTCCTGCTATTATTTTAGAATCTATAGATAAAGATTCACAATTAATTTGGAGTAAAAAGCTATCAGTTGATGAACGAAAAGAATTCGAAATACTTAAAAATGATGGACATATATTTGAAGAAAGTAATAAATATTTTACATCTAAAATAGAACCTGAATTTGCAAGAAATACACAGTTATATAGAACATTACTACACGAATTTGGTCATTATGTGCATTATTTAGAACAAGTAGAAAAACCAGGTCATGAGGATGAAGAATTTGATGAATGGGAGAGACGAAATGATATTCATGTAAATCTTCCGAAAAAGGAAAAGGAAAAGTTTGCGAATAATTACGCAGATAAAATAAAATCCGAACTGATTAAAAAAGGAGTGATACCATTTCATTTAAACCATTATAAAAACGAAAACTAATTTAATAATGAATGAAGAAATAGAATATACACTAAATAAATTATTATTGAATGCAAGTTTGTATTCAATTGAATATTCGGGTATTTTATCGTTTAAGTTTTCAATTAGTAATAAATCAATTTATTATGATAAAATTGTTGAAGTAATAATAGAATTTGTATCTGGATGTAAAATATTTAATAAGATTACAAATTTTAATATTGATAATAATGAATTATTTGAGTTAGTGTCATTGGATATTTCGAATGTTAAACTATTTGATGATAAATTTTTAGAAATTTATATTGATGATAGATATATTATTAGAGCTTTAGAAGATAATTTTGTTTTGAATGATGTTAAATGGATTATTAAAAACAAATTAAATAATTATAGAATATTTTATGATGGTTATAAAATAGAAACTATAGATTTAATTAAATGACACTGTCCAAAATTTTGTG
>NZ_DFRA01000012.1:0-10106 GCF_002378465.1 Empedobacter sp. UBA3475
TCAAAATGCACAACGGGTATTCTATTGTATCGTATTCCAAATAAAAGTAGTGGATAGAATCATTATAAAAAATATTAGTTTTCCCTCTTAAACTGTAATTATCATCAAATAAATCTTGATTGGATTCTATTGCTGAAATTGTATTTTGATAATCAATTTTCTTAGAACAGCTTATTGTTTCTATAATAAATATGCTAATAAGAAGTTTTCTCATTCTGTTTAATATGATATACAATATGTTAAAATACATATTTTTAAACAAAAAAATCCCTCAATTTCTTGAAGGATTTTAAATTTTATTTGATCTAAAAAATTAATTACAACCACTCATCATCATCTTCTGAATCTTCTAATTCAGCATCGATGAATTGAATATAAAATGCAACAATTTCTCCTTTTTCATTGTATCCAAAGTAAGCGGGATAAATTCCTTCACCAAAACCAGCTTGAAAAATTGGCGATTTGAATTCTGTATTTGGAATTGTCCAATTGATCCAATCTCCTTCTTCTGATTGATATTTCGGATTATTTTTAGCGTTTTCTACAAATAATGCATTGAAATAATCATCATATAAATTTACATCACCTTTACTTTCGAATTCATCAATAAACTTTACAAAAGAATCTTTTGCTTCTGCATCAACAATTGTTGCTAAACCACTTTCAATAGAAAAACCAAAATATTCTCCTTCTTGTAATTCGTCAATCAACTCAATTCCTTTCATTGCTTCTTCATAACGAACAGGTTTTTCGTTTGTAAAAGCAACTTTGATACAACCAATCAAATTCTCAACATCACCATCGTCTTCAAATTTTACGATGCTTGCAGTTACAGGAAAATTACCTTTTGGCGTTTCAAGGAAATAAGGATCTTTGTCCATTGATAAATATTCACCCAAAGGATCATTTACAAAGATTTTACCTGATGGTAAAGAAACTTCTCCCATTTCGATTTGGTCGATTTCTACACCTCCAATTTCTTTATCTGTAAAATATTTTTCTAAATCATTAGGAGCTAAAGTGAATTCTCTTTTAGATTCCCAAGTTTTTAACCATTCTGCTGTTGGTTGCATAAATTATTGTTTTTAAGTGGTACAAAATTACATTAAATAATGAGACTAGCTTAACTTTTATATGTTAGTGAAAAATTAAATTATCTTAATTTTTTTCTCAACTCGTTCTTATCAATATCATATTCTAAATGCATGATCGAAATTAAATCATCTTCAGAAAGTAAATTGTTTTTGTAATATTGAATTAAAAATGATTCGATTTTAGAAAATTCATTTAATGATTTTTGTAAAAAATAAGCTTCAACAAATTGATTATCTTTTGTTTTTAATGTAATTAAATTACTAATTCCGTGCGAACCTTCTGGGTTTTCGAACTCACCAAATTCTTTTACAGCTTTTCCTTTGTAATCTTCATTATCAATGACAATAGAAAATAAATCGTTGATTGAAAAAGTTTGATCCTTTACAGAAATTGTATCTTTTGTAAATGTCAATTTTCCATCAAAATTACCTTTCAATTCTGTAGTAGGTCTTTTAAAATAACCATTCCAATAAGCAACAGCAGTAGCTAAAAGCCCAATAAAAATGTAATAATACGTTTGATTTTTAAAAACTTTCAGCTCCAAAAACACAAAACTAATTACAGTAACGGCGAGAAATGATAAGATTACTTTCGCAATTTGTTTATTATTTTTTTTAGGTTTTTCTGGTACAAAAATTTCAAAACTATAACTATCCATGTGCTATTTCTTTACGAACTCTACTTAAACTTTCGGGTGTGATGCCTAAATATGAGGCGATCATCCATTGTGGTATGCGAGAAAGTTGGTTGGGATAAAGACGCATAAATTCTAAATAACGAGTCTTTGCAGATGCACCAAGTAATAAATTAATACGATCTTGTAAACTGCGCACATGATTTTGAATTAATTTATTTTGAGCAGCTAAATAATTTGGATTTAATCGAGTGATTAGATTATTTAATTTTTCATTCAATAAAATAACGGTAGAATCTTCTATTGCTTGAATATAAAACTTTGATTGTTGCTTACAAAAAGCACTATTTCTATCACTTACAATCCAATTTTCTGTTCCGAATTGTAAAACATGTTCTTTTCCGTTTTCATCTATTGTATAAGAACGAATAACACCAGATTCAACAAAAAAATAATCTTCGGAATATTCACCAGGTTCTAAAATAAATTCATTCTTTTTGATGTGTTTTACTACCAAAAATTTTTCAATTTCTACCCATTGTTCTTCTGTGAGATCAATAATATTTGATAAATGTTTTTTATAATTTTCCATATGTATAGGAATGTGCAACAAATTTAAGAGAAATTAATCAATAAAATTGTATCAATATTTGTTACAATTGAAAATTTTGTACTAAATTTGTCCCATCGATTTAGAGAAATGAATAATTTAAGATTTGCAACGGCGATTCATATTTTAGTTTTGACTGAAAAATTTAAAGGACAATTAATTACTTCTGATTTTATTGCTGGAAGTATTAATGTGAACCCTGTTGTGGTTCGTCGTGAAATAAAATTCTTGAAAGAAGCAGGTTTTATCGATTCGAAAAAAGGTAAAGAAGGAGGAATTTATTTAGTTAAAAATTCTGCTGATATTTTGTTAGGTGATGTGTATAAAATTGTCAATCAAGAAAATGTTTTTGGACGAATGAATCATACCAATCCAGAATGTCCAGTTGGTAAACAAATGAATGACAATCTTGAAAGATTATTTGATAATGCTGAATCAGATTTAATTAAATCGTTAAATCATAAAACTTTAAAACAATTTTCTGATGAATTTCAGTAAAATTTTTTATCTTTAAATGTAACAAAATTAATTACAATATAAAATTAAATAAAATGAGAGTAGCAGTAATTGGAGCAACAGGTTTTGTAGGCTCACATATCGTAGAAGAATTGGTAAATAGAAATCAATCTATCAAAGCATTTGCACGAAATACTGACAAGGTTTTAGATAGTAAAAATGTAGCAAAAGTGGCGTTAGATGTAAACGATGTACAGGCTTTGGCGACAGATTTGAAAGGTGCTGATGTAGTTGTAAGTGCATTTAATGCAGGTTGGGCAAATCCAAATATTTATGAGGATTATTTGAAAGGTGCAAAAGCAATTGAAGAAGCAACTAAATTAGCTGGTGTAAAGCGTTTGATTGTTATTGGTGGAGCGGGAAGTTTGTATGTGAATGATCAAAAAGAATTACAAATTGTAGACACACCAGATTTTCCTGAACAAATAAAACAAGGCGCTTTGGCAGCGAGAGATTATTTTAATATCTTGAAACAAGATAATGAGTTGGATTGGACAATGTTTTCTCCAGCGCCAGAAATGCATCAAGGAACATCTGGAGAGCGAAAAGGAACATATCGTTTAGGCAATGATGTACCAGTTTTCAATGCAGAAGGGCGTAGTATTTTGTCTGTGGAAGATGTTGCAGTGGTGATTGCAGATGAAATAGAAAATGCAAATCATATAAAAAGCAGATTTACAGCAGCTTATTAAGATATTTGAGTAAATTTACAATAAAATTATTTTTATAGGACAATTTTTTGTTTTTGGTACGGTTTGTGAAAAACAGATAACAAATACAAGAATAATGAAATTGTCAATCGCAATAGGAAGTTTAATCCTAAGTTTAGGATTTGTTCTAATATGCTCTTTTCTAAATCTTGGTGTATTTTTTAATCAACTACTTGGAGTAGTTTTTCTGTTCTGTAGTTTGTTTATGGGGTATTTAGGTTTCGTCAATTTATTTGATTACCTAAATCATTCAAGATTATTAAATAAAGGAGTAAAAGTAAAAGCACATATTATTGAAATAAAAAGAGGTTTATTAGGAGAAAATCATTTGCCAGATTATATAGTTGAAGTCTTTTATAAACATCCTAATAATGAGAAAATTTACTATACAGAGTTTGAATATTTTGGAGATGTTAATGCAAATGAGATTTTAAAAAAAGGAAAAGATGTCGATATCTTAATCGATCCTCAAAATCCAGAAAATATATATTATAAAAATATAATTTAAAAAAGGCTGTCCTAACAAATAGACAGCCTTTATTATTTTTATTAGGATAAAAACTATTGTTTGATATACGTTTTATTTCCGTTATCGTTGATATAGTATTTTCCACCTTTTGGTCCTACATAAACTTTGTGTCCATTGTAAGTCCCTGCAGTAGTTGTTTTAGCTACAGTCGTTTTTGTTTCTTTTTTTGGAGTAGTCGTTTTCTCCACTTTTTTTTCTGAAGCTACTTTTTTGTCATTGACTGTTTTAGCAGTTGCATCAGTTTTCTTAGTTGTAGTTGCTTTTACATCCTTTTTTGTTTCTGTTACTTTTTTATCAGTTGTAGCCTTTGTTTTTGCCATTTCTGTTTTAGCAGTTTTAGTTGGAGTTTTAGTTTGAGCAAATGCTACAGTAGATCCAGTAAATGCAAATAAGCTAAGCGCGATAGCTGTTTTTTTAATTAAATTCATTGTAATTTGGTTTTGAATTGTTATTTATATTCAGTTAAAATTTCTATTCAATATTAAATAAATTATCCACCAAAACAACCAAAATAAACTTAAGATTAGCTTAAGAATAATTATTTCAAATGATCCAATAACATTTCTGCTGTCGCTGGGTTTGTAGCTAATGGGATATTGTGTACATCGCACAGTCTCAGTAACATATTTACATCTGGTTCGTGCGGATGTTTTCCCATCGGATCTCTAAAAAAGAAAACCATATCTGTTTTTCCTTCTACAACTCGAGCGGCAATTTGCGCGTCACCACCAAGAGGACCAGATAGATAGCGCGTTACTTTTAGTCCAGTTTGCTCTGCATACTTTCCTGTAGTCCCTGTAGCAATAAATGTGATATTATTTTTGTTTAAAGCTTCTTTATGTTTCATTAAAAAATTGACCATTTCAGCTTTTTTTCCATCATGAGCGATCAATGCTATTTCCATATATTTTTTCTATTTAATCTAAAATCTTACTTTTGTACAAAGTTAGCAGAACAATCTTAAATAACGAGTTGTTTTAAGAATTATAAATAGTATACGACTATGAAATTTAATTTATTAACAGTAAAAGAAATTGTAAAATTAACGGCTGATGCTGTTCAAATTTCGTTTGATGTTCCTGAGGAATTACACGAAGAATACAATTTTTTACCTGGACAATATATCACTCTTAATATTAATGGAGAACGAAGAGATTATTCTTTGTGTGAATCTCCTAATGATAAAAAATGGAGCATTGGGGTTAAATCTCAACCAAATGGAAAGATTTCTTCTTATTTAGCAAATGAACTAAAAGTTGGTGATCAATTGGAAGTTTCTACACCAAGTGGACGTTTTACAATTCCAACAAAACCAAACGAAAAACGTACGTTATTAGCTTTTACGGCGGGTAGTGGAATCACGCCAATTATGAGTATGTTAGAGTTTACTTTGCAGACTGAAGAATGGGTAAATTTTCATATTTTTTATGTAAATAGAGATGAAAACTCAATCATGTTCAAAGAGCGTTTGACAGAATTGAAACAAAAATATCCAAACAATGTTTTTATTCATCATTTCTATACGCGTCAAGATCAAGAGAATTTTATTTACAACGGACGAATTGATGAGAAGAAGTTTGATTTAATTTTGAATCAAATTATTGATATCAATGAAGTCGATGAAGCAATGGTTTGTGGACCAGAAGAAATGATTTTGACTTTAGCGAAGAAAATCAATGAAGCGGGAATTATCGAGAAACATATTCATTTCGAAATGTTTAATCCTTCAGTGAAAACAGAAGATATTTTTACAAAACATGACGAAGGACCTCAAACGGTTCAAGTTACTGTAACACTTGATGGAGAAACTTCTGAAGTGACTTGGGATAGAGGAAAAAATTTGATTGATACAATGTTAGACGCTGGTATTGATGCGCCTTATTCATGTAAAGGTGGTGTCTGTTCGTCTTGTATGTGTAAGATAACGGAAGGCGAAGTGCATATCGGAGACAACTATGTATTAACAGATTCTGATTATGAAGAAGGAATGACGTTAGCGTGTATTTCTCGTCCAAAAACAGCTACTTTAGCAATTGATTTTGACGAAGTTTAAGAACAAAAAATATCTAATAAAAAAAGACGGAAATTATAAATTTTCGTCTTTTTATTTTATGATAATTTAATTTTCTTCATCAAACATTTCTTTGAATGAGACAAATTCTCTTCCAGGAAGAATCAAATTTAAAGCAACTCCAATTATAGAAGCTAAAGCCATTCCTTCTAAAGAAAATAAATCTCCAATGTGGATTGCTGCACCACCGATTCCAATGATAAGAATAACAGAGGAAATAATAAGGTTTCGTTTAATCTTGAAATCAACTTTATTCTCGATTAGCATTCTTAATCCGCTCGAAGCAATAATTCCGAATAATAAAATAGAAACGCCGCCCATAACTGGTGTTGGAATTGTACTTAATAAAGCTGAAACTTTACCACAAAATCCAAATAAAATAGCAAAACATGCTGCTCCAATAAATACATAAATGCTAAAAGCTTTTGTAATGGCTAAAACACCAATATTCTCGCCATACGTTGTGTTTGGAGGTCCACCTAAACAAGCTGCAATCATTGTTGCAATACCATCTCCTAACATCGATTTATCAAGACCTGGATCTTCGATTAAGTCTTTGTTCACGACTTTACTCAAAACTAATTGATGTCCGATATGTTCTGCGATTGGTACAATTGCGACCGGAATCATTAAGAAAATAACATACCAAGACAAAGTTGGTGTGTAATCTACAAAAGGAATGGTAAAATCTGGAATCATAAACCATTTAGCTTCTATAACAGGATTTAGGTCGACAACTCCCATCGTAATTGCAAAAAGATATCCACCAATAATTCCGACCAAAACTGGAATTACACTCAAAAAACCTTTACTGAAAATTGCTGTAATTATCGTGATAATTAAGGTAACAAAACCAATTATAACATAGGTTAAATCATATTCACCAGAAGGATTATTTGTCACCATTTTGATTGCTGTAGAAGCTAATCCCAGACCAATTACCATAATTACTGGACCAACAACAATAGGGGGTAAAAGTCTCATTAACCATTTTGTTCCTGCCGTTGCTATAAATAGTGCGACCAATGAATAAGTAACTCCTACCAAAAAACTACCAACCAAGAAACTTCCTGTCGCAATTCCACTTTCTGGGTTTGTTTCTAAAGCTTTCATTGCGATAATTGGATTGATAAAAGCAAATGAAGATCCCAAATATGAAGGGACTTTTCCTCGTGTAATTAAGATGAAAACTAAAGTTCCGATTCCACTCGAAATTAATGCAATTGCTGGAGACATTCCTGTCAAAGCAGGAACTAAAACTGTTGCACCAAACATTGCAAAAAGATGCTGTATACTTAATAATATACCTTGTCCTAACTTCGGTTTTTCGTCGATCGCTAAGATAATATTTTGGTCATTTTGTTGACTCATTTGTAAAAGAAATTGAAATTGTTTTGTTTGAATGCAAAAGTAGCTCAAAACGATTAATAAGTATAGAAATCATATAACTATTTAGCGAAATCTTGTAAATGGTTTTGGAACAATTCTATCGAAATTTGTAAGACAAAAATCAAAGAGTTATGGAAACAAAAGAATTAAAATTCAAAACAAATATAAATTGTAGTGGTTGCGTGAGCAAAGTGAAACCTTTTTTAGATAAGTTAGATGGTTTAGAAGCTTGGGAAGTTGATACTGATAATCCAGACAAAGTTTTGTCTGTAAAAATTAATCAAGCAACAGACGAAGAAATTATTGATACAATTGAGGAAGTTGGTTTTTCAGCTGAATTAATTGAGGAATAGATATTTTTTTAGGTAGAATGACTTATTTTTTGTGATAGTTTAAGTCAATATAATCTCAAGTTAATCTTGTGTTGACTTGAGATTTTTTATTTTTTCGAAATTGTAGAAAGAAAAGTACGCCCATAGCAAGTTGAAGAATAAATAATAAAATAATCCAAGTATTCATTTTTGCTGCAAAATCAGATAATTGATTGTACATTACATCATATTTATCTACCGAAGTTTCAGCTATATTTTTCACAAACTGTATATCGTTCGATTTTTCAATGAGCATAATTTGTTCACCTTTATAACCTTCATTTTTATTCGGAACAACTTCAATTTGATTAGCGCTTACAAAAAACAGAAAAATACTAATGATTGTAGATAAAAATAATAGAAAATAATTGATGTATTTCATGAGTTAGATTATGTTTTGCAAAGATACACTAACTTTTATTAGCTTGTTGTATATGCGCCAAATGATGATTGCAATTCCAAGCATAAATCGCAAGATTTGTTTACTGATGACGAAATTTTTTGTCCCAATCACTTTCAACAAAAGAATTTAACAAAGTAACCCAACGTTGATGCAGCCTTCAGAACGATATTATTGTTCGAATTTAGGTTCTGAAAGAGAGGTGATTTCATTCTGAATTTTTTGTGGAAACTCACGAATTGTTAAAATTCATCATTCAATAGATTCTTTGTTAAATGATGTTGAAATTTCAAATTTTCTAGTGTTTTCATATTGTTCTTAAGTTTAAGAAATTTTTACAACTTTACTGATAAAAATTATTCTATTTTGTTAAAACAAGTCACTAACTTTGCAACTTCAAAAAATAATTGTGCAAACCAAACGCATCATAAAATTTGTCACGATACTGATTATTTTTATAATTCAGTTTCTGTTTTTATTTTCGATAATGAACGAAAGAATAGAACATTATCTTGTTCCTTACATTATTGCTGCAATTTGTTTACTTTTGATTGTGGTTTACCGCAAGTTTCCACTGCATCATCACGAATATTCTTTTGATCGTAAAACTTTGGTTTTATGGATTCCTATTGCAGCAATAATTACATATTTGATCAATAATAAATTAGGTTTAGGCGGTGTTTTTTCTGCAGGAATTATAGGAACTTTAGGTTCTTTTTTAACGAAGTTTAATTCTCGTTCAGAATATCTAAAACAAATTGCAGGACCAATTTATTGTGGTGCTTTCATTGGGATGACTTCGCTTGATTTTCAGTATGTTTATTGGATGATTATTTCGGCTGGAGTTTTTACTGCCTTGTTATTTTTTGCTACAAAATCTTTATTTGTTGGTGTGGGTGGAAAGCTAGGAACATTAGCATTTATAGGCGTTTTGTTGAGTATGTTGTTGTTTAAATTAATTATTGGCTAATGATTATTGAATTTTTAATATTAATGATGTTTTCAATAATTGCTTCATTAACAACATATGAATTAAACATTCGTTTCAAACAAGGTCCAGTTCGTGCCTCTGCAATGATTGCAATGATTGTCGGTGGATTTTTCTATTTTTTTCCAACAATTTTACCAGAGTTTTATACCAAAAATATTCCGTTGTATGTAATTGGCGGAACTTTCATTGGAATGGTATCATCAACCATAAATATTAGTTATTTTTCGTTAGTTTTTTCTCCAATTTTATTTGCAGTTTTATTGCATTATACGAGCAAAATTTTCAATGGTTATGGAGGGGCATTAGGTACAACTGCTTGTATTTCGTTGATGTGCACAATGGCATTTCCTATTATCACAAAAAATAAAAAGGTAACATATGGTTATCGTCTAATTCGAATTATTTTTAAGAAAAGAAAACGTAAGAAAATTATTAAACGAAAAGTTTAATCAAAACAATTGAAAACAATCTCTCCCAGTATTTTACTTTTCCAATAATTGATCTGTTTAATTTCTGATTCACCTAATAATTCTAAATCAGAAATGTTTATTTTTTTATTTAATTCTTTTGGATTTAGAAGGATCAAACTTGAATTTACTTCGGCTTTTAATTGTGAAATTAATTCAATAGGAAAGTCAATAAATTTCAAATCAAAGCATCTATTTTTTTCTACACAAGCAAAGATTAAATAAGTTGAATTTACTATCAAATAAAAATTTTGTTTTGTCTTTTGATAATTAATTTTAATTTGATAAAAGTTAGAAGAATCAACCCGTTGTGCATTTTGATT
>NZ_DFRA01000016.1:0-23189 GCF_002378465.1 Empedobacter sp. UBA3475
TAACAAGGGGAAGATTACACTACATTATGTATCATTTTAATGACAGTTTATTATATAAAAAGAAATAAAATTGAGAATCCTATACCACCTATTTTCTAAATAAAACAAATTCAATATTAAAACATTAGCAATAGTTACCAAAATTTGGTAACTTTATTTTATTAAACTAAATAAGACGTTATGGGACGAAATACATCTGTTTCTTTGGGAAATTATTTTGAAGAATTTGTTGATACAAAAGTCTCTCAAGGAAGATACAAAAATGCAAGTGAGGTTATTAGAGCTGGTTTGAGACTTTTGGAAGAAGAAGAAGATAAAATTCAGTTATTGAAAAATTCGATACAAGAAGGTATAGATAGTGGAATTGCAGAGGATTTTGATGCAAAAAAACACCTCGAAACTTTGAAAGCCAAAATAAAAAATAATGGCTAAGTATTTCTTGACAAATAAAGCTGTTGAAGATCTTTCGAAAATATATGAATATACGTTTGAATTGTGGTCACAGAATCAAGCGGATAAATATTATGAAGAACTAATCAATTTTTGTCAGTTATTAGCCGAAAACCCCATGATTGGAAGAAATTATAGTGAGATTAATTCTGAACTTTACGGATTTTTAGCCAATCAACACATTATCTTTTATAGAATTCTAACTAAAGATGAAATTGAAATAACAAGAATTCTCGGTGCGGAAATGGATTTGAAGAATCGTATAAAAGAATAAACTTTTTAATTTTCTCACTTCAACTATTTTCACCGCAAAAAACGATTATACGAGAAAGCCAACTTTTTCAAGTTGGCTATTTTATTTACTTTGGATAAACGACTCGTGAAAAGCAACACGAAGTGTTGATCTATATTATAAAATTTTAAGCTTGCATCACAAAAATAGCAGGACGTTTATGAAAATCATACTTTTCATTTTTCCACTCTTTGATCGATAACGTGCGGATATCTTCGTCCTCTAATGTAATGTGGCACGCGACACAAATCTTGGTTTCGGCACGAAGAATCTTCGTTAAATCGTCTACCATTTGATTGTTACGATAAGGCGTTTCCATAAAAATTTGAGCAATTCCCGTTTTCGCGCTTTCAGCTTCCAAATGCGCTAATTTCTTTTTACGTTCTGTTTTATCGATTGGTAAATAACCGTGAAAAGCAAAGTTTTGACCATTCATTCCAGAAGCCATTAACGCCAACAAAATCGACGATGGACCAACCAAAGGAACTACCTGGATGCGTTTCTGTTGCGCAACTTTTACCAACTGCGCACCCGGATCTGCAACCGCAGGCAAACCAGCTTCGGAAATAATTCCGATCGTTTTGTTTTGATCAAATAATTTGATCAAATCTAACATTTCTTCTGGCTCTGTATCTTTGTTTAGAATGTAAATATCTAAATCGGCTTGAACTTTTTCGGGGCAAACTTGTTTGATAAATTTACGTGCAGATTTTTCGTTTTCTACCACAAACGTATCAATTGCTCGAATAATGTCAAGATTGTATAAAGGCAATACTCTACTGTGTTCGCTTTCACCTAAAAGTGAAGGAATCAAATAAACTTTAGCCGTTTTCATTGTATAATTTTAAAGATTATATTTTTTGATGATTCCGTCTGTGGCTTCATCTAATAATTGATAAACATGCTCGAAAGCATCTTCTCCATCGTAGTAAGGATCAGGAACATTTTGCGTTTGCCCTATTCCATCTTTCAAGATCAATTTGATTTTACTTTGCTCCTCTTCGCTTCGAGCTAATTGTTGCAAATTAATTAAATTTTGTTTATCCATTGCAAAGATTAAATCAAACTCATCGAAAAAAATTGGATTGAAAAGCATTGCACGTTGATCAGAAATATCAACACCATATTTTTTAGCAACCGCAACCGAGCGTCTATCTGGTTGTTCACCAACATGCCAATCACCCGTACCAGCAGAATCTACCAAATGATTGTCGCCAACCTTTGATTGTAAAATTCCTTCTGCCAACGGAGAACGACAAATATTACCTAAACAAACCATCAAAATTTTCATTGAAAAAATATTTATAGATTAATCTGAAATTTTACGTGAAATATCTTCAATATAACCACGAAATTGCTTGTCCGTTTCTTGTAAATTTTTCACTGTTTTACAAGCGTGTAAAACTGTTGCGTGATCACGTTTACCGATTTGTGTTCCAATACTTGCCAAAGACGCTTTTGTATATTGTTTTGCAAAATACATTGCTAATTGACGCGCTTGTACGACATCACGTTTACGTGTTTTTGACTGAATATCTTCAATCTTCACTTTAAAGTATTCACAAACTGTTTTCTGAATGTAATCAATCGAGATTTCTTTGCGAGCTGTTTGTACTAATTTAGATAACGTACGTGATGTTAAATCTAAGGTAATTTCACGTTTATTCAACGTTGCTTGCGCAATGATTGAGTTTAATGAACCTTCTAATTCACGCACATTTGTATCAATATTTTGTGCGATATAATCCATTACTTCATCAGGAAATTCGATACCATCGTTTTCTAATTTTTGTTTCAAAATTGAAAGACGTGTATTGTAATCAGGGTTTTGCAAATCGGCTGATAATCCCCATTTGAAACGAGAAATTAATCGATCTTCCATATCTTGAATATCTGCTGGAGATTTATCCGAAGTCAAAATAATCTGATTTCCTCTTTGATGTAAATGGTTAAATATATGGAAAAAAACTTCTTGCGTTTTTGCTTTTCCAGATAAAAACTGAATATCATCCATAATCAAAACATCAATCATTTGATAAAAGTGAATGAAATCATTTTGATTATTATTTTTTACAGCTTCAATAAATTGTTGTGTAAATTTCTCAGTTGAAACATACAAAACAGTTTTCTCTGGGTGTAAATCTTTTACTTCTAAACCTATCGCATGCACCAAATGAGTTTTTCCTAACCCTACTCCACCATAGATGAATAGTGGATTGAACGAAGTTCCTCCTGGGCGTTTGGCAATCGCACGACCAGCCGCACGTGCTAATCGGTTTGATTCTCCTTCGATAAAATTATTGAATGTATAATTATGATTTAATTGCGAATCAATTTTTAATTTTTGCAATCCTGGAATAACGAAAGGATTCATCATTTTACCAGCTTGCAAATTAATTGGCGCTTCTACCTCTTGTGGGCGAGGTTTTTCTTTGTTCGAACTTGGAATACGTACCGTGAATGGCTCACGTCCTTGCGACTTTTGATCCATCAAAATACTGTATACCAATTTTGCATCAGAACCTAATTCTTTTTGTAAGGCACTTTTTAAAATTTTGATATAATGCTCCTCTAACCATTCGTAAAAAAATTTACTTGGTACTTGTATTGTTAAAACATTATTATTTAGTTTGCCCGGACGTATCGGTACAAACCAAGTATTGAAGGCATCTTCTGCAATGTTGTCTTTTATAAAAGACAAGCATTTTTCCCACACAGAATTTGCAGTTATCGTCATAATATTGTCCAAAAGTGCTTAAGTTTTAATGTAAAATACTGAAAGTCAATGTTAAATTTTCATCAACCCTTCTCTACAAAATTGTGAACAAATTTTGAATAAAAAAAATGATTTAGGTATTGATATATTAAAAAATACTTTGTATAATTAAAAATAATCAATAAGTAGTTTTAGATAAAATAAAAATACTGCAAAGATAATCTTTTCGGACATATTTTGGCTTATAAAACTATTAATTCTTATTTTTGTATCACTATGGAAATTACACAAGAAAAAATTGACTTCGCAATTATCAAAGTAGAAAATCATTTAAATGATTTGGGCGTCAAAAATAATTTTTCTCTTTTACGAATTGAACAAGGTGAAGAAAAAAATGTAAGGACTTTTTATTATGAAATAGCAAATCCTACTTTCAAAACAATTATTCAAATTCAATATGATTTCTTAAAAGAAGAGCAAAAAGATTCTTCGCAAACTTCTTTTAGTTGGATGGATTACAAAAAAATTACTGAATAGACTTTTTCATTTTTTATATAATTAATGATAAAGTCTTTTTTTTGTTCTCTACTTTTGAAGATTAAAATGATGTTTTAGAAAATTATGGAGAAGATAGAAGAAACCGAACAATTAAATGTTTTTCGCACCAAAACTCGTATTCTATATAAACACACCGATCAAATGAAAGTGGTTTATTATGGAAATTATCCTGAGTTTTATGAAATTGGTCGTGTAGAATTGATGCGCAAACGTGGTTTTCCTTATGCTGAATTGGAAGCAATGGGAATTCAGATGCCAATTATTGAAATGCATACAAAATATATTGGTAGCGCTTTGTACGATGAATTAATCGAAATTGAAACAACAGTTCATGAGCGTGACAAAGGTGTTCGCATTCGATTTGATTACAATATATATAATGAAGTGGGAAAAATAATTAATCAAGGATACACTATTTTATGTTGTATTGATGCCGAAACTCGTCGTCCTGTTCGTATTCCAGAACGTATTTGGACAAGTTTAGGTTTATAATATTATTTAGAATCATTAATTATTCGTTAAAACAAATTCTTGCAAATGATTTCTCATTAAATTTGTTCCTTAACAAAACATGATTAAAAACGAATGTCAACACTTCAAGAAAAAATCAATCAAACGATTGTAGACGTTATCGATTTTCCAAAAGAAGGAATTGTCTACAAAGACATTACTCCATTGTTCTTAAATTCTGAACTTTCGAATGAAATTGTAGACGCTTTTGTAGAAAAAGCAAAAGGTAAAGTGGATATTGTTTGTGGAATTGAAAGCCGTGGATTTTTGTACGGAATTCAGATTGCACAAAAATTAAAAGTTCCTTTTGTATTAATTCGTAAAGCTGGTAAATTACCTCCTCCAACAATTAGTCAATCTTATGATTTGGAATATGGACAAGCAACTATCGAAGTAAATTCGAATTACATCAAAGATGGTGCGCGAGTTCTAATTCACGACGATGTTTTAGCAACTGGTGGAACTGCCGAAGCTTGTGCTAAATTGGTAGAAAAATGTGGTGGAAAAACAACACAGTTTTCTTTTATTGTTGATTTAACTTTCCTACATGGTAAAGATAAATTAACATCTTTTACAACTGATATTGTTACTTTAACAGAATATTAAACTAAAAACTCCGCTCAAAATTTTGAGCGGAGTTTTTTTTATTTTTTAGGCGCTATAATCACTTCTGGCGCTCTTTCATTACCAATATCCAACAAAGCTTTTATATTCGCTAAAATTTCTCTAAAACTCTGTTTACCTTCCGTTTTATAAGGTCCGCTATCCGCATTATATCCAATACAATCCAATCCGAAAACTTTTCCTAAGAAAAGCGCTCTTTTGAGATGATAAGATTGAGAAATTAAAATCACTTTATCAAATTGATAAATATTTTTGGTTCTGTAGATTGTGCTATATGTATCCAAACCTGCTCCATCTAGATAAGTATCTTCAATTTTGACACCTCTATCCAACAAGTATTTTTCCATCACATCAATTTCATTAAAATTCTCGTGAAGTTTTTCTCCAGAAAGTAAAATTACATCCACTTGATCCTCTTTGTAAAGTCGAATTGCAGCATCCAAACGATCTTTCAAAAAACGAGTTGGTTGTCCATTAGCTTGCACTTTTGCACCAAAAACAACTGCCACACGATAATCTGACGGAATATTTCCTTGATAATTGTAAATGTAATACGAAGTAAAAACTTGAATAATCAATGCAACGATCAAAGTAAAAACCGCTATTAATCCAGCGATAAACATACTTTTACGCATTACAAATCTTCCTATTTTTACAAGTTTACTCAACTATCTTTTGTTTTAAAAAATTTTAACATTCAACAGTCTATAAGTTTAGTGATATTTAAAAATTATAAATGTGAAAATTATTTTAAATTTTTCATCGTAATTTTAGAGAATGAATGAGATTGAGTTAAGAACAGTTACCGTTGAACGCTATTTGCAACCTTTGCGCGAAGGTGGTTCTTTGCCTGCACTAGCTGATGCAGATGACGGTTTTAAATATGTTTTAAAATTTAAAGGTGCTGGTCATGGTCCTCGCATGCTGATTTCTGAATTATTAGGAGGAGAAATTGCACGTGTTTTAGGATTTAAAGTTCCTGAATTAGTTTTTGCAAATTTGGACGAATATTTTGGTCAATCCGAAGCTGATGAAGAAATTCAGGATTTGTTAAAATTTAGCGAAGGAACTAATTTGGCTTTGCATTATTTATCTGGTGCAATCAATTATGATCCTGCTGTAATGAAAATTGATGATAAATTATCTTCTCAAATTGTTTGGTTAGATGCTTTTTTGACGAATGTTGATCGTACTTTTCGCAATACAAATATGTTAATGTGGCACAAAGAATTGTGGTTGATTGATCATGGTGCTTCCTATTATTTTCATCATTCGTGGGACAATTGGGAAAAAGCAGCTCTTGCACCCTTTACGCCAATTAAAGACCATGTTCTATTGAAAAATGCTACAAAACTTGAAGAAGTTGATACAGAATTTAAAGCGATTTTGAATGATGAAATCATTGATAAAATTGTCGATTTGATTCCTGATGAATGGTTAGAAACAGAAGTTACACATGCTACTCACGAAGAAATGAGAACGGTTTACAAAACATTTATCAAAACACGATTACAACATTCCGAACTTTTTATAAACGAAGCGAATAATGCCAGAAAAAATCTTATATGAGTATGCAATTCTTCGTTTGGTTCCTAAAGTTGAACGCGAAGAGTTTATCAATGTTGGAGTAATTTTATTTTCGAAAAAAGAAGATTATTTGAAAGTAAAATATTTTATTAATGATAGTAGAATCAATGCTTTTTGCCACGAATTAGATCTTGATTTTATTGACAGTAATTTGAATGCTTTGTCTAAAATTGCCGAAGGAATTCATCCCGAATCTGCTGTATCTAATTTCGAAACCCCTGAACGTTTTCGTTGGTTAACAGCTGTCAGAAGTTCGTCTATCCAAAGTTCTCGTCCGCATCCTGGTAAAACAACAAACCTTGATAAAACCTTGGATCAATTATATAAAGAACATGTTTTATAAAAGTTAAACGCTTAAAAACGAATGTTTTAAAAATATTTTCTTAAATTTGGTCATACATTAATTTTAAATTATTTATCGCCATGAGTACATTAAGAAACAAAGTTCAGCTAATTGGGAATGTTGGTAGCAATCCTGATGTTAAAACATTAGAAAACGAAAAGAAGTTTACAAAATTTAGTCTAGCAACGAACGAAAGCTACACAAATAGCAAAGGTGAGAAAGTTCAGCAAACGACGTGGCACAATTTAGTTGCTTACGGACCAATTGTAAATGTGATCGAAAAACATGTAGAAAAAGGGAAGCAACTTGCTATAGAAGGCAAATTGACTTACCGAGATTATCAAGATAAAGATGGTCAACAAAAAACGATTACAGAAATTATAATTGATGAAATTGTACTTCTTTAGCGTTTAAAATAAAAGGGAAACAGTGATGTTTCCCTTTTATTATTTTATAAGATTCCAAAATAAATTTGGAATATGAATTATCCTAACATTCGAATCGCGGTTTTTAGACCTTCAATAAATGTATCTATTTCTTCTTTTGTATTATAAACAGCGAATGAAGCTCGTACCGTTCCCGGAATATTGAAATGCTGCATAATTGGTTGTGCACAATGATGACCAGTACGAACAGCAATTCCTTTTTTATCCAAAATCATTCCGACATCAGATGAATGAACGCCGTCAAATTTTAAGTTGAAAGAAACTGCGCCAGAATGTTCTGCATCTTTTGCATAAATCTCCACTTCATCAAATTCTGATAGACGTTGAATTGTATAATCTACCAATTCTTTTTCGTAATCGTGAATCGTTTGCATTCCAATAGAATTGATAAAATCTACCGCAGCTCCAAGTCCGATAATTCCTGCAATATCTGGTGTACCAGCTTCGAATTTGAAAGGTAAACAAGCGTATGTTGAAACCTCCATTGTTACATCTTTTATCATCTCTCCTCCTCCGTGGAAAGGTGGTAATTCATTCAAAATATCTTCTTTTCCATACAAAATACCGATTCCAGTTGGACCGTACATTTTATGACCAGAAAAAACCAAGAAATCACAATCCATTGCTTGAACATCAATTGCAGTATGTGGAGCAGATTGTGCCGCATCAATCAAAACCCAAGCACCTTTTGCATGCGCTTTTTCGATAATTGTTTTGATCGGATTTACAACACCTAATGCATTTGAAACTTGATTAACACAAACTAATTTGGTTTTATCTGTCAATAAATCATCCAACTTCTCAATATCCAAAATACCTTCTGCAGTTAACGGAATATATTTTAGTTTAGCACCAGTTCGCTGACACAACAATTGCCAAGGAACGATATTAGAATGATGCTCGATTTCGGTAATAATAATTTCATCATCGGCTGATAAAACATTACGAAGTGAATTAGAAACTAAATTAATTCCTTCCGTCGTTCCACGCGTAAAAATAATTTCGTAATCGTGTTTCGCATTGATAAATTTCTGAATCTTACGACGCGATTCTTCCATCAAATCTGTTGCTTCTTGACTTAATGTATGAATTCCACGATGTACATTTGCATTGTACTTTTCGTAATATTCGTCCAAAACATCTAAAACAACTTTCGGTTTTTGAGAAGTTGCACCATTATCTAAATAAACCAATGGTTTTCCGTTGACTTCTCTATTTAAAATTGGAAATTGACTTCTTATTTGTTGAATATCTATTGACATTTTTTTAAGTTTTGAGTAATGAGTTATGAGTGATGTGTAATAAAAAAGTAAGTATTCAAAATAGTTTCAAATACTTACTTTATATTTCAAAATAAGTTCAACTTAAAACTTATTACTTATAACTCAGAACTATATTTTATAATTCGAAATCTAAACTAACTCCTAATTTTTTTGCAATTATAGAGTTAACTCGATTTGAGATTTGTGGAATTTGTACATGTCGCAAAGCGTCTGCAGCAAAGGCATACAATAACATTGCTTTCGCTTCTTTCTTTGGAATACCACGTTGTTGCATATAGAACAAAGATTCTTCTTCTAATTGTCCAACTGTACATCCGTGCGAACATTTTACATCATCAGCAAAAATCTCTAATTGAGGTTTTGTATTAATTGAAGCTCCATCAGATAATAAAACATTATTATTTTGTTGGAATGCATTCAATTTTTGCGCTTCTTTGTGAACATAGATTTTACCATTGAAAACTCCTTGCGCTTTCTCATCATAAATTCCTTTGTACAATTCGTGCGACTCACAATTCGGGAAATTATGCTCCACAAATGTATGATGATCGATATGTTGTTTTCCATCAATCACCGTAATTCCGTCCATTACAGAGTTACAATTTTCTCCATTTTGGAAGAAATTCAAATTGTTACGTACAATTTTTCCTCCAAAAGCAAACGTAAATACATTGGCACGAGAATCTCTTTCTTGATTGATGTATGTATTATCAACTAAAGAAGCATCGTTAGAATCATTTTGGAATTTGTACCAATGAATCTCAGAATTACGTCCAACATTCACCTCCGAAACAACATTTGTTAAGTTTGCTTTTTCGTCTAATGTTTGATGTCTTTCGATAATTTGAACTTGCGCATTATCTCCAACTACAACCAAATTACGTGGTTGATACATCGCTTCTTGAGAAGCTCCTGTTGAGAAATAAACAATCTGAATTGGCTTAGATAAAATTACATTATTTGGAACATAAATGTAAGCTCCATCTTTTGCAAAAGCTGTATTTAAAGCAACTAAACTTTCACCTTTTTTCGCAATTTTTCCGTAATAATTCTCAATTACAGCTTGATGAGTTGTTTTATGCATTGCGCTTGACAAGACACAAATATCAGCTTCATCATGTGTTGTATTTGACAAAAACGAAGAATATTTTCCATTAATGAATACGATTGTGTACGTATCGATATCATTAATCAAATATTTCTTGATGTCTTTGTACTCAATTGCAACTTCGTCTTCTGGGAACAATTTGTAATCCACCTTCAACAAAGGAGCAAGATTTGTATATTTCCATTCTTCGTCTTTACGTGTCGGAAAACCTTTTTGATTAAAGATTTCGATGGCTTCTTGACGTAAACCTTCGATTTCTTTATTCACTTTGTTTTTTTCGTTGAACACTAAATGACGAGAAACTAAATTTTCTTTTAAATCAATCATTTTAGATATTGTATTAATGTATTATGTAAGAAGTAAAAAGTACTTTGGACTTAATACATTTTACATTTTACAAAATGTTTAGATTCCTGCTTCTTCTTTTACCCAGTCGTAACCTTTTGCTTCTAATTCTAAAGCTAATTCTTTACCACCAGATTTAATGATTTTTCCGTCTGCTAAAACGTGTACAAAATCAGGAACGATATAGTCTAATAAACGTTGGTAGTGTGTAATTACTAACACTCCATTGTTTTCATTTTTGAATTCGTTTACACCATCCGCAACAATACGTAAAGCATCAATATCTAAACCAGAATCAGTTTCATCTAAGATGGCTAATTTTGGGTTTAACATTAACATTTGGAAAATTTCGTTACGTTTTTTCTCACCTCCAGAGAAACCTTCGTTAAGCGAACGAGATAAGAAATCTTTTTTGATTCCTAATAATTCAGCTTTTGCACGAATTTCTTTCAACATTTCAGAAGCTCCCATTTCTTCTAAACCTTGCGCTTTACGCGTTTCGTTGATAGAAGTTTTGATGAAGTTTGTTACAGAAACTCCAGGAATTTCGATTGGATATTGGAAAGACATAAAAATTCCTTTTTGTGCTCTTTCTTCTGGTGCTAATTCTAAGATTGATTCATTATCAAACTCGATATCACCATCGGTTACTTCGTAATCTTCTTTACCTGTAATAACGTTAGATAAAGTTGATTTTCCTGCACCATTAGGTCCCATAATCGCGTGAACTTCACCTGGATTAATTTGAAGGTTTAAACCTTTTAAAATTTCGCGCTCTTCGATACGAGCATGTAAGTCTTTTATATTTAATAACATAATCTAATTTGTAAATTAGTTAATGTGATAATTCTTTAATTATCTTGATTTTGATGTACTTATAATTTTATTCACAATTTTAGAAATGTTTACCAATTTATCAGATAAACTTTCTGTATTTGGATAATTTTTAGATAATTGACATAATTCTAACCAATACTTGGTTTCATCAATTTCTTTTGCTGCAATCTTAAACTTGTGAATAAAATCATTCAAGCTTTCAGCGTTTTGAGCTTCTCTAATATTTGCTCCTATTGAAGTTCCTGATTTTAATAATTGATTTGAAATAACAAATTTCTTATCCAATTCAAGTTCTTCACAATATTCTATAATTAATAGTGAAAATTCTAAAGTTAATTTTAAAATGATATTATCTTTTTCCATCATTAACTCATTAACAAATTATCACATCAACTCATTATTAATAACTATCCTACAGAACCTTCTAATGAGATTTCTAATAATTTTTTCGCTTCAACGGCAAACTCCATTGGTAATTTGTCTAATACTTCGCGGCTAAATCCGTTTACGATTAATGCAATCGCTTTTTCAGTATCGATACCACGTTGATTACAATAGAACAATTGATCTTCACCAATTTTAGAAGTTGTTGCTTCGTGTTCTAATTGAGCCGATTTATTTTCGATTTCGATGTAAGGGAAAGTATGCGCACCACACTCGTTACCCATCAACAATGAATCACATTGAGAGAAGTTACGTGCTCCTTCAGCGTTTTTCATCACTTTCACCAAACCACGGTAAGAGTTTTGAGATTTACCAGCAGAAATACCTTTCGAAATAATTGTCGATTTCGTATTCTTACCGATGTGAATCATTTTTGTTCCTGTATCCGCTTGTTGATAATTATTTGTTACCGCAATTGAGTAAAACTCACCTACCGAATTATCTCCTTTTAAGATACAAGATGGATATTTCCATGTTACCGCAGAACCTGTTTCAACTTGCGTCCACGATACTTTTGCATTTTTCTCGCAAACTGCACGTTTTGTTACAAAGTTGAAAACTCCACCTTTTCCTTTATCATCACCAGGATACCAGTTTTGTACAGTAGAATATTTGATCTCAGCATCATCCATAATGATTAACTCAACCACAGCAGCGTGTAATTGGTTTTCATCACGCATTGGCGCTGTACAACCTTCTAAATACGAAACATAAGCACCTTCGTCCGCAATTAATAAAGTACGCTCAAACTGTCCTGTTCCTGCAGAGTTGATACGGAAATACGTTGATAATTCCATTGGACAACGAACACCTTTTGGAATATAACAGAATGATCCGTCCGAGAAAACTGCCGAGTTTAAAGCTGCATAAAAGTTATCTGTTGGCGGAACTACTTTACCAATGTATTTTTTCACCAATTCTGGATGTTCTTTAATTGCTTCCGAAATTGACATAAAAATAATTCCTTTTTCTGCTAATGTTTCGCGGAAAGTTGTTTTTACTGAAACTGAATCAAAAACCACATCAATCGCAACTCCAGACAAACGTTTTTGTTCATCTAAAGAAATTCCTAATTTCTCGAAAGTTTTTAATAATTCAGGATCAACTTCGTCTAAACTTGCTAATTCTTTCTTTGGTTTTGGAGCTGCATAATACTGAATAGCCTGAAAATCTGGCTTTTCGTAAGTTACGTTTGCCCATTCTGGTTCTTCCATTTTAACCCAAGCGCGGTAAGCTTCCAAACGCCATTCCGTCATCCACTCAGGCTCCTCTTTTTTGGCTGAAATAGCACGCACGATATCTTCATTCAATCCAACTGGGAATTCTTCATATTCCATTTCAGTCGTCCAACCAAACTCATATTGCTTTTGGCTAGCAAGATCTTCACGTAGATCGTCTTCTGTATATTTTGTGTTACTCATCTTATTATTTATAAAATGTATAGGTAAAATTAAACTGTAAAGGTTGCTGTTTATCAGCTTTATTTCCTAAAAATTTGAATTCTTTTAATCGTTGATTTTGATCTAAAATCACCTCAAATTGTGGTTGATTATTTTTCGAAATCTGATATTTATTTTGAGCAATTAATTTAATTTCTGACCAAGGTCCTTCTACCAAATTAATTTTTTCTGTTTTTTGCGCAACATCTGGTGTATATTCTTTTATTTTGAATGGCACCTGAAATGTCGAATTGCTATAACAAATCTTATTAATGTCTTGACCTAATGATTTTGTAATTCTACAATCGTGCATTAATCGATCTTCGAAACCAATTTTCTGCTCCATATAGGTTTTCTTCAACATCACATCTCCTTCTAACCAAATGATATCAAAAAGTTTATTTCCGTTTTTGACATACATATTTTCTTGGTCATAAAAGAATTGATTTGTTTTTACTTCACTTCCTTTTCTTGCTATTGTTTCGGCAGAAATTACACCATCTTTGTACGTATAACTTACTTTAGTTGGTGTTGCAACCTCATCTGTCAATTCAAAATCA
Organism: Empedobacter sp. UBA3475; assembly: GCF_002378465.1. Classification (NCBI taxonomy): domain Bacteria; kingdom Pseudomonadati; phylum Bacteroidota; class Flavobacteriia; order Flavobacteriales; family Weeksellaceae; genus Empedobacter; species Empedobacter sp. UBA3475. The sequence goes on from NZ_DFRA01000016.1 coordinate 13,543, forward strand.
AGAAGATTTCCTGTCGCATCATAATTTGCTTTGTACGCAACTTTTTTGTTTGATGCATTGGTAATGGTGATTGTTTTGATTTTTGATTCGTCTAAATCCAACGCTTTTATAAAAGGTTTTACATTAAACAAACCGAAAAATAGTTGTTCTGAATAAGCTTTATTCAATTTTTTTGAAGATTCGGTTGGTTGAAAAACCATCAAATCTTTTTCTACAATTGTATTTTGTCCAAAAGCAACAAAACCAATCAAAAACGTAACGAATAAAGCTATTTTTTTCATCTTAAACAGCAAAACTTTCTCCACAACCGCACGTGCGCGATGCATTTGGATTATTGAATACGAAACCTTTTCCATTCAATCCTCCTGAATATTCTAATGTCATTCCAACAAGGTATAAAAATGATTTTTTGTCAACCAAAATTCTTACGCCATTGTCGTCAAACAATTTGTCATCTGCACTTTGTTCTTTCGTAAACTCTAAATTATAGTTTAAACCTGAACATCCTCCACTCGTAACTCCTACACGAACAAAAGATTCTTCGATAGAAGTTCCTTCTTCTTGTAAAAGTGATATTATTTTATTTTTTGCTGATTCTGAAACCTTAATCATTTGATTCTAATTTTATATTGCAAAGATACTTATTTAAAATGACTTCAAATAATGAACGATATAAATATTAACAATCGCTTAAGTTATATTATTTATCGCCAACTTACAATTTGATCAAATTACTTCAATCCCAATTTGTTTCGCGTACGTTTCAATACTTTTTGTGCAACATCTCTTGCTTTCAATGCACCATTTTCTAAAAATGCATCCAAAGTCACTTTATCATTCATCAACTCATCAAATTTAGTACGCGCATCAGCATATTTCTCTAAAATTAATTCGTATAAAGTCTGTTTTGCATGACCATATCCGTAACCTCCATTCAAATAATTTTGACGCATTTCCTCTACTTGTTCTGGCGTTGCCAATAATTTGTATAAAGCAAAAACATTGTCTGTATCTGGATTTTTAGGATCTTCTAATGGAGTTGAATCCGTTTCAATCGACATTACTTGCTTGCGCAATTGTTTCTCTGGTAAGAAAATATTGATAAAATTATTTCTTGATTTAGACATTTTGTTTCCATCAGTTCCTGGAATCAACATAATATTTTCATCAATTGCAGCTTGTGGTAAAACAAAAGTTTCTCCCATTTGGTGATTGAATTTTTCGGCAACACTACGTGTAATTTCTAAATGTTGCAATTGATCTTTCCCAACAGGTACAACTTCAGCATCATACAATAAAATATCCGCAGCCATCAAAATTGGATACGTAAATAATCCTGCATTTACATCTGCTAAATAATCTGCTTTATCTTTGAAAGAATGCGCTAAAGTAAGACGTTGAAATGGAAAGAAGTTCAATAAATACCATGTTAATTCTGTTGTTTCAGTCACATCAGATTGACGGTAAAAAACTACTTTCGAAGGATCTAAACCTAATGCCAGCCAAGTTGCAGCCACTTCGTACGTATTTTGTTTTAACACTTCCGCATCTTTAATTTGCGTTAAAGCGTGTAAATCAGCAATAAAAATGAAAGAGTCATTTCCTTCTTTCTCCGTTAATTCGATTGCTGGAGAAATTGCTCCTAAAATATTTCCTAAGTGCGGAGTTCCAGTAGCTTGAACTCCTGTAAGTATTCTTGGCATTTGTTTTAAAATTTAAGAAGCAAAGATAAACTTAATCAACGAAATGCACCAATTGTAACGAGAAGTTTATTTGAATTAATTGACAAGAATGACGAAAAACATATGGATGCACTAAAAAAGCTTTCCAATTTGTCGAAATGGCCAAGAAATTGTGCGACTTAATTTTCTTAAAATAGTTGGAGATTTATAATAACTTACAACTGCAGCACCTAAAACAATATCTCCTGTTTCAGTTTTTATATTCTGACATATAGAAGAATTTGTAAAAGTGAATTCTTTAATTCCATAGCTATCATATTCTAAAGTATAAAAATCTTGATTAATCGGAACCTTTATTTTAAACTCACCATTTTCATTTGTATATACAATATTTTTCGAATTTTTAAGATTTACTGGAATATCATATTCTGGAAAACCATTACCATCATTAATAATTCCTTGCACTACAATCGAATCATTTTCTGTTTGTGCTTTTGTGATAGTTGAAAAGCTTAAAAATCCAACTAAAGAAGAAAGTTGTAACCATCTTTTGGATTGATTAGAAATAGATTTTGAAGCTTCGTATGAATTAAATTGTTCTAAATTTCTGGTTTTAATTTTTACACAAGCGGTAGGATTATCATTCAGAAAAGTTTTTAATTCTTTGAACGAATAATGGTCCAAATTGTGAACACATTTAGAACAAACATCACAAAACTTTTGTTGTGACTCCGCATCCTTCATTTCGTTCCAATTCTGATTGCATTTTTTATCAATTTGTAGCTGCATAAAAATCTACTTTTCAATAAAATTAAACTTTTTTCGAAAATTTTTCAAACCTCAACCAACCTTTTTGCAAAAAGATGAATCTATAAAGAAAAAAGATTCATTAACCTTAAATTATATTGATATGAGTAACAAAGCTTTTTTAGACATTCTTTTCGAAAACCGAAACAAAGAATATGGTGCGTACCAACTAAGACAAGTTGCAAACCACGATTTGATGAAATCTCTTTTTGTTGGGATTGGTATTGTTGCATTAATTACTGGTGGAACTATTTATGCAAATAATAAAACAATGAATAATGAAATAACAAAAAAAGATGATGGTGTAATTGTTATTTTAGATAATGTGACTCCTCCTGATAAAAAAATAGAAGAAGTAACTCCTCCAAAAGAAGATCCACCGATGGAAGAAAAAACAATTCAATTAAAAACAGATCAGGCGAAACATATTATTCCAACTCCAACAGAAAGTCCAAAAGTTGAAGAAACTATAAAATCTGTTGACGAACTAAAAGGAAAAGATTTAGGCGTTTTTAATAGAAATGGTGATAAATCTAATGGACAAGTTGGTGGTGGAGAAGTAAGTGACGAAGGAAATAAAGTAGGTAAACAAAATACGGACATTCCAGAAGGTCCAAAAACTCCAGAACCTAAAAAACCTGATGTTGCAATTTCAGCGAAAAATGCTGCAGTAATGGCAATTTATCCTGGTTGTGAAAGTGAGAGCAAAAAAGGAAATGCAGCTTTAACAAAATGTATGAGTGATAAAATCTCGAAAGAGTTAGGTGGAGAATTAAGTGATTTTGCCGAAACTGCTTCTCGAAATAATATTGGTTCAGCGGTTGCAAAAATGCAATTTATTGTAAACAAAAATGGAGAAATTTCACAAGTAAAACCGTTAAGTGGAAGTAATCAAGATTTAGGCAAAGAAGCTAAATCTGCGTTGGAGCGTATCAATAAACAAATTCTAAGAAAAGGTAAAAAAATAACGCCTGCAAAATTAGAAGATGGTTCGGATGCAAATTTAATCTTTTCAATTCCTGTTAGATTTCAAACAAACGAATAATTAATAATACTTTTCTTTCTGAAACCATTGCATTCATTTTTTTGAGTGTGATGGTTTCTATTGTTTAAGAAATTGAATATCTATTCAGAAAAAGTTCTTTTAAATGTATATTTGTCGCATAAAATTTAAGTTTTAAGTCAATCTTAACACAATAAAATTGTAACTTCGTTGCGAATTATGAATAAGAATATTGTTTACGGATTGATTGGTTTCGGTTATTTTTTGATCGGAATTTTTACTTGGAAATATCAGTTTTTCATCATCAAATTAGATGAAATAAAAGCGATGTTATTGGGTATTTTATTTATTGTTTATGGCGCTTTTCGTGTTTATCGCGGTATAAAATCTTATAAAAATGATCAAAAAAATTAGTTTACTTTCACTTTCGGCCTTTCTTATTTTTTCCACTTTTAGTTGTAAAGACAAAGAAAAACAGACAAAAGCTGAACAAAAAACTGCTGTAAAACGCGCTTTACACGAATACGGAGATTTGGCAATGACGGTAGATCCAAGCTTTAAGAATTTGGCGCAATCGTTAGCAAATATGTATATGGTTGATTATCCAGATGTAAAAATTACGATTAACGAAGAGATTGAAGAAAAAGCTATCAAAGATTTTTATGAAGGGAAGATTCCTATTTTGATGGTAAGTAAGCCTTTAACAAAAGCTCAACAACAACATTTATTCAATAAAACAACAACAAAATATATTTCTTCTGTAATTGCATTAGACGCAACAGTTTTTATTACCTCTGTTGATAATTCAATCAACTCTATCTCGATGAATGATATTAAGGATAATTTGTATAAAAATGATCCGAAAATAACATTTGTTTACGATCATCCAAACTCTGCCAATTACAATACAATAAATGATAAATTAAAATTATCTGTAGAAAATGGCGCAAAAGTAACAGCTATGGGCGATGCAGAAAAAGTGATTGATTTTGTACAAAAAGATAAAACTGCAATCGGAATTATTGGATTGAATATTTTAAGTGATAAAGGAAATCCGAAAGTTGAAGAATATCTTAAAAAGGTAAAAATATTATCAATTGCAGATGATAAAGGAAATTTAGCATTGCCAACTATTCCGAATTTGAAATATGGTGTTTATCCTTTTTATCGTCAAATTTATATTTTGAAAAATGAAGTTGGTTTCGGAATTGGAGCTGGTTTCACAAGGTTTGCAGGTTCGCAACGTGGACAAAAAATTGTAACACGCGAAAGTCTTCAACCTTATTATATTTATAAACGTGAAGTTCAAATTAATAATCTAGAACAACCCTTACAATAAAAACAGAAAACCTTCCGAAATGGAAGGTTTTTTTTGGTTATTTTCTATTATCTATCTCTTTTCTTAATTCTATTATATGTTTGAAATTAGACAGATCTTCTTCATTCAAACTATACCATTCAATCCAATCTATACGCATTGTTTTGTCATATTCTCCTAACAAAGCATCAAGTAAAATATAAATTGTATTTTGCATTTGTCCACTACCATCAAAATTCTTGATGTATAAATCTATTCCATATAAACCTTCATTTATAGACGATTTATAATACAAATCATCATAAGATATTTCATAATCATTGTAACGAATCCCTAAATTATCATTACCAATTCTTTGGCGAAAAGCAATAATATTCCAATTTTTGAATTTCGGAGATTGTTTAACTAGTTTTTCAACTGATACAAAACTCTCTTTTAAACCATCAGCCGAAATCGTAAATTCTCTTTTCCCATTTTCTAATATTGGACTTGAATTAAAAGCTAAATTTGAATCAACCTTTACTAATTCATTTCTAATCTTATCATACAATTCTAATTGTAATTCTTTGCTATCTATATTATCATAAACGTATTTTTCATTTTTTTTAAACCAATTCCAAAAATTAGTTTCTGGACTTGACTTACAAAAACTAAAAGATGAACAACCAACAATAAATAGGACTAAAAGTAAAATTTTATTCATTATTCATAATATTAATCAAATCTTGCTCCCCAAGGGTTTTGCAAATCGAAACCTAAATTAAATAACATTCCGTTCTTGCGACCATCAACTTGATAATCTGATAAACCAATATCGTAGGAAATTCCAGCTTTTAAAGAACCAACTTTAAACTTTAGGATTGGTGAAACAAACAACGGATTGCTATTTTTAGAATCCATTCCTTGCTTGTACCCTACTCCAATATCAACGCCTTGATTATTGTCTCCAAAACCAATATGCGACATCAAGTTTATATCCAAATGACGCTCCGAATTCGAGTTCAAATTATACACCAAAGAAGGTTCTAACGCAATTCCTTCGGAAACGTTCCATTTATATCCAACATTGAAATAATACCACGTTGGCAAAGGCTCTACATTGTTCACATAATACACATTTTGGCTTAACGGAATATCCAAAACCGACACTCCAGCGGAGAAACCAGCATATTTGAAAGATAATCCCAAATTCGCAAAATATGTAGAATATTTATCTTCTTGTAAAGCAGGGTCATTCGGATCTTCTGCGATAATTTTTGAATAATCAAAACGTTGCGAAACATTAGAAGCACCAACACCGAAAGAGAAAACATTGATTTCATCTCCATCATAACTTCTATCATCAATAGGAATGTGATATGCTGCATTAATTCCGAAACCAGTCATTTTAACTGCCCCATTTCTATCGTTGAAAAATTGCATTCCCAACGCCAAACGATCTACAATAATTCCGTGAGCACTTACCGTTTGTGTACTTGGACTTTCAGGTAAATCGTCCCACTGATTGCGATGCGTTCCTGTTATAGAAATCACATTCGGGTCTTGTCCTGCGTACGAAGGATTAATTAACATTTTATCACTCACCAAATAGTGATTATAAAACGGTAACCCTTGTTGTGCTTCTACTTTATAAAGTGAGAATAGAGTTAATATGAATAGTGTTATTTTTTTCATAAATATGTTTCAATCAATTAATTGATTTTTCGTTTAACTAATATACTACCAGAATATAAAACTTGCAAATCATCTGATTGCTTCGAGAATTCTAACAAATACCAATATGTCCCATCTGCAACAGGTTTACCATTTAGCGTTCCGTCCCATTTTATAATATCTGTTCCTTCTTGTGTCAATATCTGTTTTCCGTAACGGTCAAAAATAATCAATTTGTACGAATTTGATGTATCGGTAACTTTACCATCTTTTGTCATTGGTTGCCAAATATCATTAAAACCATCATTATTTGGTGTTACAACATTTGGTAAAGCAAGGTAAATAACATTTTTACGCTCCGAAACTCCACAATTATTCAATCTTACTCTTACTGTAAAATTATTATTTTTGATATTATCTGGAATAATTAATTCATTCTTTGTTTGCCAATCTACAATTACTTTTCCATCAGAATCAAACAACGCATATTCTAACTTTCCATTTCCTTTTGCAGAAACAATTATACTTTTTTCGTTGATTGTAATTTTATCAATTGTAGGCAATACTGAAAGAGAAACAACTAACGTTTTAACAATAGAACAACCCGATAATTTATCTTCAATTGTAATTTTATAATTACCTGCATCAAGCTCAAAAATATATGTTCCTAAAATTCTAGTTCCATCTTCTTTTTCTACCTCATAATAATACTTATCGTAATCTGTTTGAGTTGTAAAATCTAACTTATATTTTTCTCCTGTACACAATGGATCTGGATTTTCAACCTCGATATTAGGTAAAGAATTTTTCTTGTAGTTTAATTTTAAGGTAATCACACCACAATAGTCCAAATTATAAAAATCAACATCTACTGAACCTTGATTAGAATTAAATTGATCAAAAATTTGATCTTTTGTTTTAGAACTTGTTAAAGAATAATTAGTTTGAATGTAATCTAAAATTGCTTGAATTTGAGTTTTCGCATCATCGTTTTCACCTTCACAAAAAACAATTGGATTCGCTTTTGTATAACTTTCTAATGAAGGAACATCAACAATTAAATCTTGTTTTTTATTGACCGTTAATTCTACAGCTGTTAAACAAATCTCTCTTAATGTATTTTTAAATTCAATTGGAATATTCAAAGAAGTATTTCCTCCAAAATTCAATATTCTTTGGATAGAATTTCCTTGAATATATTCTGTTCCATCAATAAATATTTTGTAATCAAAAACATTTAGTCCGAAATTATTTTTTAATAAATCATCATCAATTGTTAATGTTTCTCCTTCGCAAAACACACCTGAAAATGTTGCAGATACAACATTTGGTTGATTAACTGTTTTTACAATTAAATACATATCTTCTGAAAAACAGCTTTCACCAACTTTTTTTATTTTAAAACTTAATGTTTGATTAGAATTTGCATTAACATTAACTGGTAAAAATGGTGTTCCATCTAAATTAAAAATATCAAAATCTGTAATGTTTGAAATTCCAAATTTATCTTTAATATGTTCTTTTATTTCATCTATATCAAAAGTATAATTTTGTGTCACACCTAAACAAACAGGATTGAATAAAACTTCAAAAGGTTTTGTAGGAATAGAAGAATCATTTAACGTAATTTTCAACGGAGCTGTAGATTCACAAAAACCAGCTTTATTTCCTGTAATTGATAAATTAAAACTTGTTTGTGTTCTATTGTTGTAAATCTCATTATACAAATTTTGAAGTTGTGATTCAATATAACTTGTACCATTATAAACCAAATTTATAGTAACTAAATTATCATTCTTTTTTACATTATTGATGATTAATTCAAATTCAGAAAAAGAAAAATCACTTCGGCAAAAAGTTAAAGTCAAATTATCCAAATCTACATTTGTTTTTTTTCTTAACTGTAAACTCTACAATATTACTTGTACAAGATGCATCAGAACGATCTTCAATCTGAACATTAAACTTAGCTTCATTCCCAATAAAATTATAAGGTGTTGTTGGCATATTCACTAAACGATAAATAGTTGAGTCAACTCCTAAAGCAGTTAAAATTTCAGCTTCTGATAAAATTTCAGTATTACAAACTTCTGCAAATTTTCCAGAAGGTAAAATAGGATTTGAGTTAATTAGCTTAAATTCAACTTCTCTTGAAAATAAATCTATAGAACAGAACTCAGCACCAATATATTTTAATTTGATTCTATAATTATTAGAATTATTTAAAGGAATATTTCCATTAACAATTGCGTCATCAACATATACTTCATAATCTGCATATTTAGAGGAATTAATAGATGGAGATATTCTACTAATTAAATCCTCTTTTAAAAAAGTTATTGACGTAGCACAATATTGTTCTGTTTTGTTTTGAACTGTATAAATCAACTCTGGAATAAATTTGAATTTTATAGATTTATAGATATAAACTAATTTATTAGAATTATCATAAACTCTGGCATACAAAATTTGTTCTATTCCGTTAATATAGCTGATATTATCATTTGTAGATGTATTATCTGGTTTATAAAATTCTATATTCCCAACATTTATACTTGGGTCTGAAACTCTAATATCATTTATAATTTTGGTCTTCACATCTGATAATAAATAATCATCTGTATAACAATGGTTATCAAAAACAAGATTATCTACTGTTTTAGCTCCACTAATTGTTAACTCTAAAATTGGATTATCTGTACCATAAATTGCTATTACAATAATTTCTCCTTCTTTTAACTTACTTCCATTTTCAAAAGCACTTACAAAACCATCTGTAGAATTTGATATACAATCATTTAATTTACCACCCTTTAAACCCTTCTCTTTTGTTATGTTACTATAAACAGCTCTAATTGGATTTATAGTTGTATATTCATTAGAACTTGAACCTGTTCTTACAAAAATATCATTAGGATTCGAATTTTTCGAAAGTCTCCATAACATAAAATGGAATTTATCAATATTTCCTTTCAATGTAAATTCAAAATCCATATCATTCGGTGCTACGTAATAATAAAAATTATAATAGCCAGTTGTATGGAACTCACAATTCATTAAACGTGGAACAAAAGAATTTACACTTTCGTTAGGTAATGTTATTCCAGAAGTTACTATATCATTAATTTTATTTATTAAAGGATGTGTAATCTTCCCTAAAAAACGGAACGTTTAAAAATATAGT
>NZ_DFRA01000058.1:0-24567 GCF_002378465.1 Empedobacter sp. UBA3475
AAGATTTTCAAATCTAAAGGAGCTTGTTGAGAAATCTCGTTCAAATTACATTTTTTTTCTTCAAATCTTTATCAATAAAAAATAATAGAACAAATCCGATGAAATAACATAGTAAATCAATCCAAGAAAAAAATGTTCCGATAATTATTCGAGCTGCTTTATTATGTCCTAAACCAATTATTTCTACAAAATTGAAATATTGTAAAATTTCTACAACAAAAGAAAAAGTCAATGTAAAAATTGCAATGTTAATTGCTTTTGTGTTGATAAATGCTTTGATAAAATAGTAAATAAAAATCACGACTAAAATATCACCAACAAATGGACGAATGATTTTTTATCGAATTTTAGCATATTACATTTTAATTTGATGCGAAGTTGAAATGAATTCAACTTGACTAATCGTTAAGTCATCCTGAACTTGTTTCAGGAACACATTATATTTTTTTAAATTCCTCCATTTATTTGGAATGATATTTACTTGATTGTCGTTGTTGTAATTGTCATTCTGAGCCTGTCGAAGAGTCTTCTATATATAGTAGTTTTCTATATTATTAATAGTTTATCCTTCGACAAATTCTGGATGAAAAGGATAATTTAAAAACTTAATATTAATTTTTTGAAATCATCTGTTTGCAACAAATCAATAATATTGTTGATGTCATCTCCAATCAAACGATCGTCTTCTAATTTAGGACATACCGAACGAACTTTTGCGAAAACTTCTTCTAAGAATGCACTTGTTTTACGTGGTCTTCTAAATTCTAAACCTTGACAAGCGTACATTAATTCGATTGCTAAAATACGTTCTACATTGTCTAAAACTTGGTTGAATTTTCGTCCAGAAATACTTCCCATCGAAACATGATCTTCTTGTCCCAAAGAAGTCGGAATACTATCTGCCGATGCAGGGAAACACAATGTTTTGTTTTCTGTACAAAGCGCAGCAGATGTATATTGAGGAATCATGAAACCAGAATTTAAACCAGAACTTTCTGTTAATAATTTTGGTAAACCATATTTTCCTTCGATTAATAAATATTGACGACGATCTGAAATGTTTCCTAATTCTGAAGCGGCAATTGTTGCGTAATCTAACACCATTGCTAATGGTTGTCCGTGGAAGTTTCCACCAGAAATAGCTTCTTCATCCGAAACAACGATTGGATTATCGGTAACAGAATTTAATTCGATTTCTGCTAATTCTTGTAAATGGAAAAAAGCATTTCGTGATGCGCCATGAACTTGAGGCATACAACGTAATGAATATGGATCTTGTACACGACCACAATCTGCGTGAGAGAAAGCAATTTCAGAGCCTTTCAATAAATTTCGCATGCGTTCTGCAACCAATAATGTTCCTTTGAATGGACGAACTTGGTGCAATTCTTCTTCGAATGGACGAGGAGAACCTTCGTAAGCTTCTAATGATAAAGCGCCTGCAACGTCAGCTAAATTCAATAAATATTCAAATTTTTCTAAACCATTTAAAGCATGAGATAAAATGAATTGTGTTCCGTTGATTAATCCTAAACCTTCTTTCGCAGAAAGATGTAAAGGTTGTAAGTTGTGTTTAGCTAATGCTTCTTTTGTCGAAATAATTGTATCGCCATCCCAAACTTTTCCTTCACCAATTAATGGTAAAAATAAATGTGATAAAGGCGCTAAATCTCCAGATGCTCCAACAGATCCTTTTTCTGGAACAACAGGAATAATATCTTTTTCGACCATTAATAAAATTCGTTCCACAACTTCTAAAGTCACACCAGAATATCCTTTTGATAAAGCATGTGCTTTTGCAATTAACATGGTTTTAGAAATTTCTTTCTTGATTGGATTTCCAACACCAACCGCATGACTGATTAATAAATTGTGTTGAAGTTGACGTGTTTCTTCTTCCGAAATTTTAGTATCGCAAAGTGGACCAAAACCAGTATTTATTCCATACACTGTTTGCCCAGAAGCGACTATTTTAGCAACATTTTGTTGAGATTTTAAGATTTGTTGTTTACTTGCTTCATTAAGTTCAATTTCGATGTTTCCTTCTTTGATTCCTTTGTAGTCCTCGAACGAAAGAAAATCGATGCCGTAAGTTTTCTTGATCATTTTTTCGAATTTGTGATACTTCAAAGATAATCTTTTCATCGGTTCAATAAATAATAGAAATCATTTCAGTTGGAATAATTGAGTTTTGATAAGGTTTTATAACACTATCTTTTATAAATTTGCTAAAATTTTTATGTAATGTGTGATAAACATCTTCATGACGAAATGGGGGACGACCATATGTCAGCAAACTTAGAAACGCCTTTGAGAGCTGATGCATTTGAGTTGTCTGCTGAAGAAAAAGTGGAAAAGATAGAAGCGGATTTCCGTAACATCATGGAAACTTTAGGCTTAGATTTAACAGATGATAGTTTGAAAGGAACGCCAAAACGTGTTGCGAAAATGTTCGTAAAAGAGATTTTTGGTGGTTTATTGCCAGAGCGTAAGCCTGGAATGTCAACTTTCGAAAATAAATATAACTACAATCAAATGTTGGTTGAAAAGGATATCGTGGTTTATTCGACTTGCGAGCATCACTTTTTACCAATCGTTGGACGTGCACATGTTGGTTACATCTCGAAAGGGAAAGTAATCGGTTTGTCTAAAATGAATCGTATTGTAGAATATTATGCAAAACGTCCGCAGGTACAAGAGCGTTTGACAATGCAAATTGTGAAAGCAATGCAAGAAGCTTTGGGAACTGATGATGTTGCATGTATTATTGATGCGAAACATTTGTGTGTAAATTCGCGCGGAATTAAAGATATCGAATCAAGTACTGTAACAGCTGAATTTGGTGGAGCTTTTAAAGAAAGTGAGCAATTAAGAAAAGAGTTTATTTCGTACATCGGAATGAAAACTCCTTTCAATGTTTAAATTATAAATCCTATAAAATGGTAAAAGAAAATCAATTAAAATTACATAATTCCTTAACGGGACAGAAAGAAACGTTCGAACCAATTAATCAAGATAATGTTGGAATGTATGTTTGTGGACCTACCGTTTACAGTAATGTGCATCTTGGAAATGTACGTACGTTTATGTCGTTTGATATGATTTATCGTTACCTAAAATTTTTGGGTTACAAAGTTCGTTACGTTCGTAATATTACTGATGCTGGACATTTAACGGATGATGGAAATGTAGAAAATGATCGTTTTGTAAAACAATCTAAATTAGAGAAATTAGAACCAATGGAAATCGTACAGAAGTATACAGTTGATTTTCATAAAGTTTTAGAAAAATTTAATTTACTACCTCCAACAATCGAGCCTACAGCGACAGGTCATATTTTAGAACAAATTGCTTTAGCAGAAAAATTAATTGATTTAGGATTTGCTTATGAAGTAAACGGATCAGTTTATTTTGATGTGGAAGCTTACAACAAAAAAGGACTTGATTATGGTGAATTGAGTAACCGTAACATCGAAGAATTAATCAATAATACAAGAGATTTAGACGGGCAAGGAGAGAAAAAGAATCCAGTGGATTTTGCACTTTGGAAAAACGCTTCGCCTGCTCACATTATGCGTTGGGCTTCTCCTTGGGGAGATGGTTTCCCTGGTTGGCACTTAGAATGTACAGTGATGAGCACAAAATATCTTGGAGATTATTTTGATATTCACGGAGGAGGAATGGATCTTAAATTCCCTCACCACGAATGTGAAATTGCGCAAGCAAAAGGTTCTAATGGTCACGAACCAGTAAAATATTGGATGCATGCGAATATGTTGACGATGAATGGTCAGCGTATGAGTAAATCGACTGGAAATTACATTTTACCTATGCAATTAGTGAATGGTGAAAATGATTTCTTCGAAAAACCATTTCATCCAGCTGTTGTACGTTTTTGTTTCTTACAAGCGCATTATCGCAGTGTTTTAGATATTTCGAATGATGCAATGTTAGCTTCCGAAAAGGGATATAATCGTTTGGTTGAAGCATTAAAAACATTAGAAACAATTACGCCAAAGAAAACATCTACCGTTAATATTGATGAATTAGAAACGAAATTATATACCGCAATGGATGATGATTTCAATACGCCGATATTGATCGCACATTTATTTGATGCAGTGAAAATGATTAATTCAATCAAAGATAGTTTCGAGAATATTATAGCAGAAGATTTAGAACGTTTAAAAGCAATTATGAATGGTTTTGTTCATGATGTTTTAGGTTTGGATACAGAAGCTGCAAACGAAAGTTCAGATAAATTAGATGGTGTTGTAAAAATGCTAATCGAAATGCGTAATCAGGCACGTGTAGATAAAAATTGGGCATTATCAGATCAAATTCGTGATGAATTAAGTGCATTAGGTATCCAACTAAAAGACGGCGCTGACGGAACAACTTTCACTTTTTAAGAAAGATTTATAAAATATTTAACCCACTTAGAAATAAGTGGGTTTTTTTGTATCTCTCAATTTTAGATTACTTTTGTAAGGATTTATTCAACAGGATGAAAAAAACAATCATTGGTTTATTTTTATTAGGAGCTATTGTAGCGCAGGCTCAAGAGGATTCGATAAAAGTTTTAAAACCATTAAAAGGATCATCAACAAATGATTCGGTTACATATTATAAAACCAAAATCGACGATTATAAGTTTTGGACAAATGGCAGAAAACCAGAGGTTTTGGATACGACATTAAGTATCAAAAACTATTATAATCAAAATTTTATTCGCAAAGATGCGTTCGGAAAATTATTTTTCCCGAATGTTGGAGGTGTAGTGGTGGATTTGGAGTATCAAAATACACCATTCAATCCGTCGATGTTACCAACTGGTAAAAAATATAACTATTATTACGCAAATGATATCAAATATTATGATGTCAAAACGCCATATACCGAGTTTATTTACGAGAATGGTGTTAAAGAAGGTAACTTTTTGTCTTCGACATTTTCGCATAATATCAACAAGCAATTCAATTATACGTTTCATTATCGTGGATTAATTTCCGAAGGTCGTTATAAACATGAAAAAGCTCAGAATAATACGTTTGTTTTTTCGTCAAATTATAAAACAAAATCAGAGCGTTTCAAATTGTGGTGGAATTATGCGGCACAAAATCTGAAAAATAATGAAAACGGTGGAATAGAAGATATTGATGATTTTATTTTGCAAGATGATCGCAGAATGACGAATGTTCGTAATATTCCGGTGAATTCTCAAACAGCAAAATCTGAATTTGATGCGCGTCGAATAGAATTGAATGCTTCGTACGGAATCTTAAAAAAGATGAATGAAAAAGATTCGACTTTTTATAATCCAATCGAATTGAAGAATAAATTCTCGTACGAAAAACAAAAATATCGCTACGAAGATACTTCACCAAACGGAACTTTATATTCTACACCGATTATTACTGGAACGGACTATAGAAGTAAAAAGAGTTTTACAGATTTATCCAATACGACAACTGCTGGTTTTCAGTGGACAGATCGTGTGAAGATAGAAGCTGGTGTTAAATTCCAGAATTTACGTGTTTTTGCTGATCAAGCCATGACGATTGTTGCAGTTCCAAAGCAAATAGAGGAAAATCTTTTTGGAGTTCTTGGAAAAGTGGATTTTGATTGGAATGAAAAATTGAAACTTTACGGAAATGTTGAATATCTGCAATCTGATAATTACAAAAGTGTTTACAATGTAGATGCGGTTTTAGATGTGACGCCGATAGAAGGTTATACATTGAGTGCTGGAGCGGTTATTCAGTCAAAACTTCCTTCGTTGAATGCAGTTTACAATCAAAGTTTCTTTAATAATTTTAACTACGTTAATAAATTTGAAACAGAAAATGTTCAAAATATTTTTGCAAAGTTAAAGTTAGATAAAGTTAATACAACCTTAGAAGCCTCAATTTATAATATTGACAATAAAGTATATTTAAACGAATTGTTGGTTTATAAACAATTGACGGATAATATTAATTATTTCAAAATAAAAGGTGAAAATCATTTACGTTTCGGAAAGATTAATTTGGTTTCGACAGCGCAATATCAAAAAGTAACGAAAAACGAAGAATATATGCCTTTGCCAGATTTCTTAATTCGTGAAACATTGTATTGGCAAGGAGAATTATTCAATAAGAATGCTCAATTACAAGCTGGTATTAATGCAACATATTTTACGAAATACAATGGTTTGCGTTACATCCCAATTCTGAACGAATTTGCATTGCAAGATCCAGCAAGTATACAAGAGATTGGTGGTTATCCTATTTTGGATGTTTTTATCAATTTCAAGGTTCGTAATATGCGTTTTTACATTCGTGGTGAGCATATCAATGCGTCGTTTACAAAACAACCTGATTATTTTGCAGCACCAAATGTTCCGTACCGAGATTTCAAATTTCAACTTGGCTTGAAATGGAATATTTTTAGTTAAAAAAATACAAATTATACAGAAAAACGACTTCATGATGAGGTCGTTTTTTCTGTCCAAAATCATTTGTGTAGAATAATTCTAAATAGCTATTTTTAGGAAAATTTTATACATGAAAAAATTCCTACTTTTATTTTGTTTGATTTTCTTTCAAATCGGTTTTTCGCAAGAAAAATTATCAATTGGTGAAATTCAAAAAATAAATTCTAAAATCTTAAATACTGAACGAGAAATTTGGGTGAATCTTCCCGAGTCGTATACCAATAATAAACTTCAAAAAGTAAATTATCCAGTGATTTATGTGTTAGATGCCGAATCTAATTTTACATTTTTAACAGGCGTAGTTTCTAAATTTCAATCTGGTTTTTATCCAGAAATGCCCGAATCGATTATTGTTGGAATTACAAATAAAAATGGTGATCGAACAAAAGATTTTACACATGTGAATGATGTTAATTTCCTCAATTTTATTCAAACTGAATTGTTTCCTTTTATGCAGAAAAATTATCGTGTGAATGATTTTCGTTTGTTAATTGGACATTCTTTGGGTGGCTATTTTGCGTTGAAAACCTTGTACAATCACCCCAAAACTTTCAATGGATATGTTGCGCACGATCCAAGTATTTGGTTTAATGACAAAGAATTATTGAATCTTTATCAAAACTTAGAAAATCATTCTTTCGAGAATCGATTTTTGATGATTACGCAAGTCGGAGAAAGTCAAAATACAAATCATTTACGCGATCATTATCAAAGCATAAAAAAGGTGGATGAACGTTTGAAATTATCAAAGAATAAATCGTTGAATTATCATTACAAACAATATGTTGGCGAAGAACATGGTTCGGTTCCAATGATTGGCTCGATTGATTATTTGCGTTGGCAGTTTGATGGTTATCGTGTGAATATTAAAGAGATTCCGAATCAACCAAATTTGGTTAAAGATTCGTTTGAAGCGATTTCTAGAAAATTGAATTATTCTTTTCAACCAACAGAAACGTATATCAACAATGTTGCAAATTATCTGGTAAAACAAAAGAAAAATGATTTAGCAAAACAGTTTTTTGAACAAAATGTGAAAAATTTTCCTGAAAGTTTACAAGCAAAAGAAGAGTTAGAAAAATTCTTGGACTCGAATAAAAATTAGTAATTTGGTAAAAACATTTTGATGAAAAAATTACTCTATTTAACAACTTTATTGACGACGACTGCTTTTGCGCAAGAATTACACTTAGATCAAGCCAAAAAAATATTTGAATTACCGACACATTGTATCAAGACTGAGTATCCGAACAAATTAGGAAATGTTTTGGGAAGTGATGCAGATCTTAAAACGCCAAAGCAATTGCGTCCAATTTTTTATGGTTGTTTTGATTGGCATTCGTCTGTGCATGGATTTTGGTCGATTGTGAAATTGATGAAAGATTTTCCTGAATTGGATCAAAATAATCAGGTTAGAAATGAGTTAAATCAATTGATTACAGCAGAAAATGTTGCGGTTGAAATGGCCTTTTTCAATGATAAAAATAACAAGAATTTCGAACGTACATACGGTTGGGCTTGGTTGTTACAATTGCAAATGGAATTGAATAATTGGCAAGATAAAGATGCGCAAGTTTGGGCAAAAAATCTGAAACCTTTGAGTGATTTGATTATTGTTAGATACAAAGAATATTTGCCGAAATTAGTTTATCCAATTCGTACAGGAACGCATGATAATACGGCTTTTGGTTTGAGTTTAGCGATAGATTATGCACGTTCTGTGAATGATAAAGCATTTGAAAAAGTGATTATTGATAATGCAAATCGTCTTTACCAAAAAGATAAAAGTTGCAATATTGCTTTCGAGCCAAGTGGATCAGATTTTCTTTCGGCTTGTTTGGAAGAAGCTTTGTTAATGTCTAAAATTCACCCGCATGATGAATATAAAAAATGGTTGAAATCATTTTTACCACAATTGTTTGATAAAAAACATGAGCTAAAACCTGGAATTGTTTCGGATCGTACGGATGGGCAATTGGTTCATTTGGATGGTTTGAATTTTAGTCGTGCAACGGCTTTGTATCAAATTTCTGCAAAATTACCAGAGTTAAATTATTTGAATGATTGGGCAAATCATCATTTCAATTACTCGTTCAATAATATTTCGAACGATGATTATATGGGGAGTCATTGGTTGGGAACTTTTGCACTTTATGCACTGAAAACCAAACACGAAACTAAAAATTAGCTAATAATAGGGATTTTATAACGATAGAATTGAATCTAAATTTGTTTCAAACAAAACTAATACGAAACATTAAATTTTAATTCTATGAAAAAATATTTTTATATCGTCATTGCAGTTTTAGGTCTTGCAGCATTCGGATTTAGTCAATATTCGAAAAGTCAATTAGAAGATCAATTGGCTAAAACAGGGAAATGTGTAGAAGGTGTTGTTGTGGAAACTAGCGGAACATTTAAACGTCCGAAAGCAACGATACAATATCCTGTGAATGATGAAGTTTATGAAGTTACTTTACGATCTAGAGCAGACGTGGACGAAGTTGTATTGATGAAATATGATACGCTGAATCCAGAAGAAGTGTTGCTTGTAGATAATTGTAATTAATTATAGTCTCAAGTTTAAATGAAAAATCCACCAAGTTTTTTGGTGGATTTTTTTATAGTGATGAATTATTTCTAACGATTAAATTTCTTCTAATGTTGGAATAAATTCTTCTTCAATTTCTTCGAAAGTTTGCATCAAATCAACAAGATTATCTTGTGTGACTAATTTTGTACGATAAGGTTTGAAATTAGGAATTCCTTTGAAATAATTGGTATAATGCATACGTGTTTCCAAAATTCCAGTTCGTTCTCCTTTCCAATCAATCGCCCAATTTAAGTGATTTTTAGCCGCTTCCATTCGTTCTACAATTGTTGGTTCTGGTAACAATTCACCTGTTTCTCGATAATGTTTAATTTGCTCGAAAATCCAAGGATATCCAATCGCCGCACGACCAATCATCACACCATCTACACCGTATTTTTCTTTGTATTCGATCGCTTTTTGCGGCGAATCAATATCTCCATTTCCAAAAATTGGAATCTCAATATTTGGGTTCGCTTTTACTTTTGCAATCGGTTCCCAATTTGCTTGTCCTTTATACATTTGTGTACGCGTACGTCCGTGAATTGACAATGCTTTGATACCTGTTTCTTGCAAACGTTCGGCAACTTCATAAATGTTAATCGAGTCAGAATCCCAACCCAAACGCGTTTTTACAGTAACTGGTAAATGTGTACTTTCAACAACAGATTTTGTTAAACGTACCATCAAATCTATATCTTTTAAAACACCTGCTCCTGCGCCTTTACAAACTACTTTTTTTACGGGACATCCAAAGTTAATATCAACAATATCTGGTTGAACAGTTTCAACAATTTTAGCTGACATCGCCATTGCCTCTTCATCTCCACCAAAAATTTGAATACCAATAGGACGTTCGTAATCAAAAATATCTAATTTTTGACGACTTTTTATTGCATCACGAATCAATCCTTCTGAAGAAATAAATTCAGTATACATCAAGTCTGCTCCATGCATTTTGCATAGGCGACGAAATGGCGGATCACTCACATCTTCCATCGGTGCAAGCAATAAAGGGAAGTCTGGTAATTCTATGTTTCCTATCTTTACCACGAAATAATTTTTTGCAAAATTACATAAAACTTATGAAAGAAGAACGAAAGTCCGAAGGTGTAAATCAATATTTAAAGTTTTCTGCGACGGGAATACAGATGGCGGTAACGATTGCGTTATTTGCTTGGTTAGGAACTTTTTTGGATAAAAAAATGGAAACAGACAAGCCATTATGGACGGCTGGCTTATCTTTGCTGGGAGTTTTTGCAGGATTATATTTGATGTTGAAGCAATTACCAAAAAAATAATTTTAATGATTAAGAAATTTATTCTTTTAGCACTTTCTTTTATTGCAATGGTTGCAATTTTTTGTGGTATTCATTACGCAATTGTTGCGCATTATAATTTTAGCGAAAATCCGCTAATTGTTCCAAAAATGTATTTAATAATTGGTTTAATTACATTAATGATTTTGCAAGTTGGTTGTTTTGTGAAGATAAAATTTCCAGAATATGTTGGTTTTGCCTTTATGGGAGGGATGATTGCGAAGATGGCAATTGTATTAGCATTGATTGTTGTGAATGAACAAATTAAATTAAATGTTGTGCAATTAATTATAAGTTATTTTGTAATTTTGCTAGCCGAAGTTTTAGTGTTTATTCGCTTAATTAATTTAAAGTTAAAAAAAGTTTAATGATTTTTAGCATTTGACTTTGGTAAGTGGTTAATTTACTATAATTTTGCACGCAATTTAGAAACAAAGGAATTATACATGAAATTTTCAGCGTTATTAGCGTTTTTATTACTTTTCAATTTCGGATTTGCCTCTACAGCGGTTCCGCACGAAAGTCTTCCAAAAACGTTTGAGGAGTTAATTAAAAGTGAGCAAGTAAAAAGTCAAGAGGAAGCTGCTAAAGTGAAATCTGGCGAATCTACATTTAACCCAGTGCCAGGTATCATGCATCACATTGCAGATGCACACGATTGGCATTTATGGGGAGAAGGAGAAAAAAGTGTAGGAGTTGCATTACCTGTTATTTTATGGGATAATGGTTTACAAGTTTTTATGTCTTCTAAATTTCACCACAACGAAGCGGTTGTTGAGAGTAACGGAAATTACTACATCAACTACCACGAAAAAATCTACAAAACAGATGCGCAAGGTACAATCAAACCTCACGTAGACGAAAAAGGAGCTATTCATTTAGAAAATGAAAAACCATTAGATTTTTCTATTACGAAAAACGTAACATCAATGTTAATCTCTTTCGTTATTTTAATCTTAGTTTTCTCTGCAGTTGCATCAAACTACAAAAAAGGAAATATGGTACCAAAAGGTATCGCAGGATTTATCGAGCCAATTATTATTTTTGTTCGTGATGAAGTAGCGATTCCAAATATTGGTGAGAAAAAATACGCGAAATTTATGCCTTATTTATTAACGTTATTTTTCTTCATTTGGATCAACAATTTATTAGGATTGTTACCAGGTGCAGCTAACGTTACAGGTAATATCGCAGTTACATTTGTATTAGCATTAATCGCATTAATCGTAATTAATTTCTCAGGAAACAAAGGTTACTGGGGACATATGTTATGGATGCCAGGTGTACCGGTTCCAGTAAAATTAATCTTAGCTCCAATTGAGTTAATCGGGATTATTACAAAACCTTTCGCCTTAATGATTCGTTTATTTGCGAACATTACAGCAGGTCACATTATTATTATGTCGTTAATTTCGTTAATCTTTATTTTCCAAACAGAAGCTATGGCAGGTGGATCTATTCCATTAGCGTTATTTATCTACTGTTTAGAGTTATTAGTAGCCGCACTACAAGCATTCGTATTCACAATGTTAGTTTCGTTATTTATCGGAACAGCAGTAGCAGACCACGATCACCATTAAGAATAGAATATAAAAAACAATAAAATAATTTTTTAATAATTAAATACAATTATCATGACAGGAAGTATTGCAGCAATCGGAGCTGGTTTAGCAGTTTTAGGAGTTGGTTTAGGTATCGGTAAAATCGGTGGATCAGCTATGGAAGGAATCGCTAGACAACCAGAAGCGGCTTCAAAAATTCAAACAGCTATGATTATCGCAGCAGCCTTAATCGAGGGTGCAGGTTTGTTCGGTATCGTAGTTGCGTTATTAGGTAACGGATAATATTTGAATTAAAAATTAGCTTCAATAACGGTTGGTTGTTGAAGCTAATTCATTAAAAAATTAATTAGTAAAAAATAAAATTTAATACATACACACAATGGATTTAATTACACCTTCAGTTGGTCTTATTTTTTGGACTGCGGTCGTATTTATCATCTTATTAGTATTGTTAAGATCATTAGCTTGGAAACCAATTCTATCTGCAGTTAAAGAAAGAGAACAATCTATCGAGGATGCATTAAACGCAGCTAAAAAAGCGAAAGAAGAGATGGCTTTATTAAACGCTCAAAACGAGAAAATCATGAAAGAAGCTCGTGCTGAACGTGATGCTATCTTAAAAGAAGCGCGTGAAATGAAAGAAAATATCATCAACGAGGCAAAAAATTCTGCAACTGTAGAAGCAAACAAATTAATTGAAAATGCTAAGTCAGCTATCCAAAATGAAAAGGCATCGGCTATGGCTGATATCAAAAATCAAGTTGGGCAGTTGTCAATTGAAATTGCTGAAAAAATCTTAACTAAAGAATTGTCAGATAAATCTGCACAAGAAGCTTTAGTGAATGATGTTATTGATCAAGTTAAATTCAATTAATCATGGCAGGATTCAGAGCAGCACATAGATATGCTAAAGGTTTGATGGAGTTTGCGAATGGAGCAAGCCAAACAGACGTAGTGTATGCTGAAATGAATGATGTTCGCAAAGTCATAAAAGAGAATGATGATTTAAGAGTTTTCTTAAATTCTCCGGTGATTGATGCAAAGAAAAAAGAAGCTGTATTGAGTGAGATTTTCAAATCTTTATCAAAAACTTCTCAAACATTCATTTCGTTAGTCGTAAGACATGGTAGAGAAAATATTTTGTCTAAAATTGCAGATCAGTTTATTTCATTATACGATTTAGCAAATAATATTGTTACAGCAGAAATTACTTCGGCAGTACAATTAGATCAAAATACAATTGATAATATTGTAGCAAAAGCAAAACAAACTTTAGCCACAAATAGTCAAGTAAAAGTAGAGAACAAAATTGATGCATCTTTAATTGGAGGTTTCGTTTTAAAAATTGGAAACAATCAAGTAGATTCTTCAATCAAAACTAAGTTAGCTACATTAAAAAAAGATTTTTCGAAAAACGAATACATTCCTAAATTTTAAATATTTCAGAAATGCCAGAAATAAATCCAGCTGAAGTTTCAGCTATATTAAAACAACAACTTACAAGCTTTGATTCATCAGTTGAATTAGCAGAAGTAGGAACCGTTCTAACTGTTGGGGATGGTATTGCTCGTGTTTACGGGTTAGACAATGCTCAATACGGAGAATTAGTAGAATTCTCAAACGGGTTAGAAGGAATGGTACAAAACCTTGAAGAAGACAACGTAGGTATTGTACTTTTCGGACCTTCAAAAGGTATTAAAGAAGGTGACACTGTAAAACGTACAAACAAAATTGCATCTATTAACGTAGGTGAAGGAATGTTAGGACGTGTTGTAGATATGTTAGGAAATCCTATCGATGGTAAAGGACCAATCGAAGGACAATTATATGAAATGCCTATCGAGCGTAAAGCTCCTGGGGTTATCTATCGTCAACCAGTAAACGAACCATTACAAACTGGTATCGTTTCTATTGACTCGATGATTCCAATTGGACGTGGACAACGTGAGTTAATCATTGGTGACCGTCAAACAGGTAAAACTTCTGTTGCTTTAGATGCAATCTTAAATCAAAAAGAGTTTTACGATAGAGGTGAAACAGTTTTCTGTATCTATGTTGCAGTAGGACAAAAAGGTTCTACAGTAGCAGGTATCATGAAAACATTACAAGACCACGGTGCAGATAAATATACAGTAGTAGTTGCTGCTAATGCATCTGATCCAGCTCCAATGCAAGTATATGCTCCAATGGCAGGTGCTGCAATCGGAGAGTATTTCCGTGACTCTGGTCGTCCAGCGTTAATTGTTTATGATGATTTATCTAAACAAGCCGTTGCATACCGTGAGGTGTCTTTATTATTACGTCGCCCACCAGGACGTGAAGCATATCCTGGAGACGTTTTCTACTTACACTCTCGTTTATTAGAGCGTGCTGCAAAAGTAATCAAAGATGATGCAATTGCATCTCAAATGAATGATTTACCAGAATCTATGAAAGGTATCGTAAAAGGTGGTGGTTCTTTAACTGCTTTACCAATTATCGAAACTCAAGCTGGTGACGTTTCTGCATATATCCCAACAAACGTAATTTCGATTACAGATGGACAAATCTTCTTAGAGTCTGATTTATTCAACTCAGGTGTTCGTCCAGCGATCAACGTAGGTATCTCTGTATCTCGTGTTGGTGGTTCTGCACAAACAAAACCAATGAAAAAAGTATCTGGTACATTAAAATTAGACCAAGCACAATACCGTGAGTTAGAAGCTTTCGCGAAATTTGGTTCTGATTTAGATGCAGCTACAATGAACGTAATTGGTAAAGGTGAACGTAACGTTGAGTTATTAAAACAAGGTGTTAACGCTCCAATTCCAGTAGAAGAACAAGTAGCAGTTATTTATGCGGGTACTAACGGTATGTTGAAAAACGTTCCAGTTAACCAAGTGAAAGAGTGGCAAGCTGACTTTGTTGAGTTAATGCGCAACAAATATGCAGACACTTTAACATCTATCCGTTTAGGTAAATGGACTGATGAAATTATGGATGTATTGAAGAAAGTTATCACAGAAACTACTTCTAAATACTAATAAAATATAAATGAAACTTAGAGGTTTCCGAATCTCTAAGTTCCTTTTAATCCTTCATCTCAAATAGAATTATGCCAAATTTAAAAGATATACGTAACCGTATTACTTCTGTAGGTTCTACAATGCAGATTACAAGTGCTATGAAATTAGTTTCTGCTGCAAAACTAAAACGTGCTACAGATTCTATCGTACAGTTACGTCCTTATGCAGATAAATTACGTGAACTTTTACAAAATGTAAGTTCTACTTTAGAAGCTGAAGTAGGAGGTGCATTAACAGAAGAGCGCGAAGTTAATAAAGTACTTTTAGTCGTTATTAACTCAAATAGAGGTTTATGTGGAGGATACAACTCAAGCATCATCAAAAAAGTAAATGCGTTATTAGCTGGCGAATTAGCAAGTAAACACGTAGAGATTTTAGCAATTGGTAAAAAAGCTAATGATACTTTTAGTAAAACACAAACTATCTATAAAAATGCATCAAGCATTTGGGATAATTTAAATTTTGCAGATGTAGCTGAAATTGCAGACGATTTAGTAGAGAAATTTACTGCGGGTGACTTTGATCAAATCAGAATTATCTACAATCAATTTCAAAATGCAGCTGTTCAAATTGTACAAGACGAACAATTTTTACCAGTCGTTTTAGAGAAAACTGAAGAAGAAGCAAACAATTCAGCAGAGTTAGATTATATCTTCAACCCTTCGAAAGAAGAAATTTTAAGAGACTTAATCCCTCAAACGTTGAAAACGCAATTATTCAAAGCCGTATTAGATGCTAACGCTTCTGAGCACGGAGCACGTATGACTGCAATGCATAAAGCAACAGACAACGCAAGCGAGTTACAAAAAGGATTGAAAATTCAATACAACAAAGCTCGTCAAGCTGCTATTACAAACGAGATCTTAGAGATCGTTGGTGGTGCAGAAGCATTGAATGCGTAAAAACAAAGACTTATCTTATTTTTAAATAGAAAAGCAACTTCATCTCGAAGTTGCTTTTTTTTATAATGTTTACTTTAGATTATAAAGAAGTAAT
Source organism: Empedobacter sp. UBA3475 (assembly GCF_002378465.1). Taxonomy (NCBI): domain Bacteria; kingdom Pseudomonadati; phylum Bacteroidota; class Flavobacteriia; order Flavobacteriales; family Weeksellaceae; genus Empedobacter; species Empedobacter sp. UBA3475. The sequence continues at coordinate 16,008 of NZ_DFRA01000058.1, forward strand.
AAACACTTTTGAATAATTATTCTTTAACATATGTATTGAAGAAATACTTCTACTTAGTTATTACTTTATTCAGGATGATAATTTTTGTAATCATATATCTAATTAGAATTCTCATTATTTTATTCTTTTTATAAATTAAAATGAAATAAATTATTTCCTCAAGACATTTCAATAAAAACGTCAAGTGATTTTACCTAAAAGCTAAGGTGGTTTTGATTAAAACGTCTCGACATTTTATATCAAACAAAAAGTCCTAAGAAATACTCAGGACTTTTCTATTGTTATCATCGAAACTAAGTTTCTATTTATTTCATTTGAAATAATGGGCGAGAAGACATGAACTCGTTTACACGATCTGCAACTCCATCAATGATTTCTTCGTTATCAATATTCATTAATACTTCGTCAATCAAGTCAGCAACAGTTTGCATATCTGCTTCAACCAACCCACGAGTTGTTACAGCAGCCGTACCTAAACGAATCCCCGATGTAACGAAAGGAGATTTATCATCGAAAGGAACCATGTTTTTGTTACAAGTGATTTCTGCCGAAACTAAAGCGTTTTCTGCTTGTTTCCCAGAAATACCTTTGTTACGTAAGTCGATCAACATACAGTGATTATCTGTACCTCCGGAAACAATGTCATAACCTTTTGCAACCAATGCCGCAGCTAAAGCCTTAGCATTCTTCACAACTTGTACAATATAGTCCATATAACCATCAGATAAAGCCTCTTCAAAAGCAACAGCTTTAGACGCGATTACATGCTCCAAAGGCCCACCTTGTGTACCAGGGAACACTGCTCCGTTCAAGATTTGAGACATCATTTTCACTTCACCTTTAGGAGTTTTTGCTCCCCAAGGGTTCTCAAAATCTTTCCCCATCATAATGACTCCACCACGAGGACCACGTAAAGTTTTGTGAGTTGTCGTCGTTACGATATGACAATGAGGCATAGGATCGTTTAAGATTCCGCGGGCGATTAACCCAGCAGGATGCGAGATATCAGCTAATAACAAAGCACCAACTTCATCAGCTACCTCACGAAATTTAGCATAATCTATGTCTCTTGAATATGCTGAAGCACCACAAATTATCATTTGAGGCTTCTCTTTACGAGCAGTTTCTGCCATAGCTTCGTAATCAATTCTTCCCGTCTCTTTGTCCACTCCATAGAAAGAAGTTTGGTAAGTTAACCCAGAAAAGTTAACAGGAGAACCGTGAGTTAAGTGCCCTCCGTGCGATAAATCGAATCCTAAGATCTTGTCTCCTGGTTTCAAACATGCTAAGTAAACAGCTGCATTTGCCTGAGATCCTGAGTGAGGTTGCACATTTGCATACTCTGCATTAAACAACGCTTTCAAACGATCAATTGCAATAGTTTCTACTTCGTCTACAACTTCGCAGCCACCGTAATAGCGCTTTCCAGGATAACCTTCTGCATATTTATTTGTCAAAACAGAACCCATCGCGCGCATTACGTTGTCTGAAACAAAGTTTTCTGACGCGATTAATTCAATTCCATTCAGTTGTCTTTCTTTTTCTTCTTTAATCAAATCGAAGATTACATCTTGTGCCATGTTTTGTTTGTATTAATTGTGTTTCAAATATAAGCTTTTATCATTAGAATTTCTAACTGATATATTCGCAATAACCTAAGAATTATCAAAACAATTTTTCTAATGATTTGGGCGTTCCCTTCGGGCGGGCTATTCGTTGCAATCTTTACTTTGTAACTTCGCTATCGCTTTGTTTCACGCAAAGGATTTCCACTACTATCCCTAACGCATCTAGAGTTATAAGTAATAAGTACTAAGTTTTGAGTAATAATATTTATACTTTTTTCAGAATCATACCTTATTAATAATTGAAAACTAATTTACTTATTCAAAGGAATTTCAAATGACCTTTCAATAAAAAGGCGTTAAAAAAATGAAGAAATTCGAAGCGATAAAAAAGATTTAACCGATAGGTTTTTAAATCTTTTCGCGTAGAATGAATCATTTTCAGCCGATTTATTGAGGTCTTGATTTTTTTGTTTCGTTTTTTCATCAAGGAAAAAATGAAAGATGGTTTCTTAGATATTTAAAATTTCTAATTTCTAAACCAACCAACTATCAATTTCTCTCATTAAATTTACAGCATGAAAAACCCTACTTTTTGCATTGGTTTAATGTCTGGAACTTCGTTAGATGGTTTGGATATTTGCTATGTCCGATTTGATGATAACCAACATTTCGAAATTTTACATGCCGAAACTATAGATTATTCATCCGATTGGCGAACAAAACTAACAGAAGCTTTTCAATATTCGGCAATGGATTTATGCCAACTAGATGTAGAGTATGGTTATTTTCTTGGAGAACAAGTAAAAGAATTTATTCATAAAAATAAGATTAGAAAAGTAGATTTTGTTGCATCTCACGGGCAAACTATTTTTCATCAACCGCAGAAATCATTCACTTTGCAAATAGGAAATGGTTTAGCAATTGCGTCGCGTTGTCAACAAAAAGTGGTGTGCGATTTCAGAACACAAGACGTTATTTTAGGAGGACAAGGAGCGCCTTTGGTTCCGATTGGGGACGAATTATTATTTTCTAACTATGATGCATGTTTAAACCTTGGAGGTTTTTCTAACATTTCGATGAATAGAAATGGAAAACGAATTGCATTTGATATCTGCCCAATTAATATTGTCTTGAATCATTATGCAAAACAACTCGGTTTTGATTTTGATAAAAATGGAGAACGAGCAGAACAAGGACATATTAATATCGCATTAGTTGAAGAATTGAATCTTTTGAATTTTTATCATCAACCTTTTCCAAAATCATTAGGTTTTGAATGGGTTATGAATGAGTTTTTAACAATTGTTGATAAGTACGATATTTCTATCGAAGATAAGCTGAGAAGTTGTGTGGAGCATTTCGTAATTCAAATTAAAAATACCTTTGCTTTATATGATATCAACAACGTGTTGATAACTGGAGGAGGAGTTCGAAATACATTTTTTATCAATCGTTTAGGAGAATTATCAACTGTTGAAATCATTATTCCAACTGATAATTTAATCGATTTTAAAGAAGCCTTAATATTTGCATTCCTTGGTTATCGTCGTGTTTATAACGAAATAAATTGTTTGGCATCTGTAACAGGAGCGAGCAAAGACCATTCGTCTGGAATTATATATCACTTATAAAGTCTATCTAAATAATAGAGTTTAAAAAATATTTTATTTACATTTATTCGATAACCAAGAATAAATGCGATATGAAATATTCGAAAAATAAAGATGTTATTTTACTTCATGGCTTATTTGGAAGCCTTAGTAATTGGGGAAATGTTATCAAGAATCTTGAAGAAAATTATAATGTTTATACGCCAACATTTCCTTTATTTTCTACACATTTCAAAAGAAATTCACTTCAAAATTTAGTTCAATTTCTAGAAAATTACATTCAATCTAATAAAATTGAAAATCCAATATTAATTGGAAATTCTTTGGGCGGTCATGTTGTATTGCTGTATGCGTTGGCACATCCAAATTTGTTTGATAAATTGATTTTAGCTGGAAGTTCAGGTTTGTATGAAAGCAATTTGCAGGCTTCTTTTGTGCGTGTGCGAGATTACGAGTATATCAAAAATAAGATAGAAGAAGTTTTTGAAACAAAAAATGTTGTAACAAAAGAGTTGGTTGATGATGTTTTTTCGGCCGCTAATACGCCTACACAAGCTTTGACTATAATTTAAATTGCGCGAGATGCAAAGCGACAAAATTTGAAACATCTTTTACATAAAATAGATCAGCCAGTTTTATTGGTTTGGGGAAAACAAGATATTGTGACACCGCCAAATGTTGCTGAAGAGTTTTTTGCACATTTACCTAATGCAAAATTAGCTTATAGCGATGATTGTGGTCATGTGCCGATGATGGAACAGCCATTACTTTTTAATCAACATATCAACAATTTTTAAGTGCTTAAAAATGAATCATCCCGAGTATTTAGCTTTTGCTTTACCAGCTTTTTTTCTTTTTTATGGCTTGAATATGTAGTTGTTAAAAAGAAAAAATTAAAGAATATTTATAAGTATGAAAGTTCGGTTTCTAATATTTCAATAGGAATTGCAGAACGATTATTGAATCTTTTTATTACGGTAAGTTTTTACAATTTGTATGTTTGGATTTACGAAAATTATCGTCTTTTAGATATTTCAAATGCTTGGTGGATTTGGGTTGTGATGCTTTTAGCGACAGATTTTGTTTGGTATTGGTATCATCGTTTGGGACATGAAGTCAATATTTTTTGGGGAGCCCATATTGTGCATCATCAATCCGAAGAATTTAATTTTACGGTGGCGGTACGTATAACAACTTTGCAAGCAATTGTTCGCAATATTTTTTGGTGTATTTTGCCTTTTATTGGTTTTCATCCAAATTTAGTGATGACGATTTTGGTGGTTCATGGCGTGTATTCTTTTTTTACGCATACGCAGATTTTGGAGAAACAAAAATGGCTTGAATATATTTTTATAACACCTTCTCTTCATGGTGTTCATCATGCTTCTGACGAAAAATATTTGGACAAAAATTATGGAGATGTATTTGTTTTTTGGGACATATTATTTGGTACTTTTCAGAAAGAAGAAGAAAAACCAAGATATGGATTGACGCATCCTATCAATAGTTACAGTTTTTTGTGGCAACATTTTCATTATTATTTAGAGTTGTATGAAGCTGCTCGAAGAAAATCCTCCATTAAAGAAAAATTGACGATATATTTTGGTAGTCCAGCAGTGATGGATCAGGAAATAAGACCAATTATTGAAAAGAAATGGATGTCTAAGAATAAAGGGAATAGTTATCATTTCAAATAAAAAGGTTATATTAATTTACAATTGATTTTATCGTTTGTCGCGATGAGTATTGTAACATATTATTTTGATCAATTTGATAATTTAACCAAAGGTTTTTTCGTTGCATTTGTTTTGATTACATTAATAAATATTGGTGCACAATTAGAACAAAAAAGATGGGGGCCTTATTTAGAACATATTAGATTTTTAGTGTTTTGCAGCTTTTTTATCATTCAATCTCACAATTATTTCTTGCTGATTTTACCTTTCATATTCGTTTTTATCATCGAAAAGATGTTTAATTTTAGCAATTGGTATCAAAAAAGTATTTTAAAGATTATATAAATGATAATTTAGGTCTTATTGTTTCGTTTTGATTAGGAGGTTAAAAACGAGTTCATTATTTTTACCAAACTAAAAAAAATATAATGATAGTTTCTAAACTTTTTAACCAATTTTTTCATAGCCAGACTTCGGGTGGAATTTTATTAATTTTCTGTACTGCGTTTTCTTTATTATTAGCCAATTCACCAATTGCAGAATCTTATGATGCGATTTGGTTAACAGATATGTTTGGGCATTCTTTTGCACATTGGATTAATGATGGTTTGATGGCTATTTTCTTTTTCTTGATTGGTTTAGAATTAAAACGCGAAGTTTTTGTAGGTGAATTGTCGGATACTAAAAAAGCAATTTTACCTGTTTTTGCAGCTTTGGGAGGAATGTTAATTCCTGCATTTATTTTCTTTTTGACGAATAAAGGAACGGATACCATTCATGGTTTTGGAATTCCGATGGCGACAGATATTGCTTTTGCTGTTGCTATTATAACTATGTTAGGAAAAAGAGTTCCATTATCATTAAAAGTATTTTTAACAGCTTTAGCTGTTATTGACGATTTAGGAGCAATTGTCGTGATTGCATTGTTTTATCCGAATCCAGAATTACCTTTAGATTTTACACAATTCGGAATTGCAATTGCCATTTTGTTAGGTCTTTTCGCTTTAAATAAATTAAAAGTAAAATCAATAATTCCTTATATCATTGGAGGGATTGCTGTTTGGTGGTTTATGTTGCATTCGGGTATTCACGCTACAATTGCGGGAGTTTTGGTTGCATTTACAATTCCATTTGATAAGGACGATTCTAAATCACTTTCAGCTAAAATGGAGCATGCTTTACATATTCCAGTAGCATTTATTATTCTACCATTATTTGCTTTAGCAAATACCGCAATTACGATAGATGGTGGAGGATTAGCGCATTTTAGTATTCCTTTAGCTTCGGGTATTTTCTTAGGATTAGTTGTAGGAAAACCAGTCGGAATTACATTATTTACATGGATTGCGGTTAAATTAGGATTGTGTGAATTACCTACAGCAGTAAATTTCAAACGAGTTTTTGGTGTCGGAATTTTAGGAGGAATTGGATTTACAATGTCTATTTTTGTTTCGATGTTGGCCTTCAAAGACCCAAGTTATATAAATGAAGCGAAATTGATGATTTTAGTAGCTTCGTTAACAGCTGCTATTGTTGGATTTATTGTTTTAAAAATATTATTAACTACAAAACAAGATTATTCAGATTAAGAATAGTCAATTCATAAATAATAGAATCGAATTTTTCTTCGGAGAAATTCGATTTTTTTTTGAAGATGATTCCGTAACTTCGTGTAAAATTTTTGAATAAATGAGAACGTATCAAGAAACAATCGATTGGTTGTTTACAAATTTACCAATGTTTCAACGTGTTGGAGCATCAGCAATGAAAGCAGATTTAACAAATATTACAGCGTTATGCGAGTATTTGGGAAATCCTCAAACTAAGTTTAAAACGGTTCATATTGCAGGGACAAATGGTAAAGGAAGTACGTCTCATATGTTGGCCTCTATTTTTCAGGAAGCAGGTTATAAAACAGGTTTGACAACTTCTCCACATCTCAAAGATTTTCGTGAACGAATACGTGTAAATGGAGAAATGGCTGATGAAGAATTTGTGATTGATTTTGTGAATAAGCATGAGCAAAAAATAATTGATCAAAAAGCATCTTTTTTTGAAATTGCAATTGCGATGGCTTTCGAATATTTTGCACAACAGAAAGTTGATATCGCGATTATAGAAACTGGTTTGGGCGGACGATTAGATTCAACGAATATTATTTTACCAGAACTTTCTGTGATTACGAACATTGGTTTAGATCATACACAATTTTTGGGTGATACATTGGACAAAATTGCATTTGAAAAAGCTGGTATCATAAAACCAAATACAGCGGTTGTAATTGGTGAAACAACAGCAGAGACAAAAACAATTTTTGAACAAGTAGCGAAAGATAGAAATGCAAAAATCATTTTTGCTGAAGAAAAACATTTTCAAGATTTAGCTTCAGATTTGAAAGGGTCTTATCAAATCAAAAATAAACGTACCGTTTTAACCGCTATTGAACAATTGCAAAAACAAGGTTGGGCAGTCTCTCCTGAAAATATTACGAATGGCTTATTGAATGTTGTAAAGAATACAAATTTGCGCGGACGTTGGGATATTTTAGGACAACACCCATTAATTGTTGCTGATACTGCGCATAATCCACATGGTTTAGCAGAGGTTTCAAAACAAATAAATGAGCAAGCTTATAATCAATTGCATTTGGTTTTAGGATTTGTGAATGATAAAGATGTTTTATCTATTTTAAATTTCTTTCCTAAAAAAGCAACTTATTATTTATGTCAACCAGATGTTCCTCGAAAATATGACATTGACGACTTGTATAAAATCATACCAGAAGATATTACCGATAAACACTTTTTTGATACTGTAGAAAAGGCATTAATTGCTGCAAAATCAAATGCAACAGAAAATGACATGATTTACGTTGGAGGTAGTACATTTATTGTTGCAGAAGTCATCTAATTTTAAAATAATATGAAATAAATCATGATAGACTCCGCTTGAATAGCGGAGTCTATATTTTTTATAACCTATAATAATTATTTTATGTATTAAATGCATGTAATTCATGATTTTGAAAGTTTTTTTACTGAATTTACGATGGTTTAGTTAACTCAAAAAATATGAAAAAAGTTTTATTTGTTTTTACACTTATAGCAACTGCGACATTTGTAAAATCACAGGTAGATGGATATCCCCTGAATTTTATAGTATAAGTTAAGCTACATATTTTAAAAATTGTAAATTATACCCGTTGTGCATTTTGATTGATAAATAATAAAGTTGTTCATTTGATTGAAAAAGAGTAAATTTATTTAACTTCAAAATGTTTACAATGAACAACTTACTTGCAAATTACGAAAGAATATTGGAAGTTCTACGAAAATTATCCACAGATACACTTTTTAATTTATAAATTTAGATGACCTAAACTTCTTTTTAGGACTCATAAGTCTTGTCTTAACAGTTGAATTTATGGGTATTGATAGTGAAAATCATTAATTTTGAAATCTCCCTTAAGTGCTAAGTTGTAATATTCAACGAAGTATTTACGATCGTATAAAACGTAGATTATCAGAGCAAATTAATAGTATTCTAGCTAAAATTAATGCACAAACATTGAATCAGTACATTATTAAAATACACTTAAATCGAAATATTAATAATCTAAAAACTCAAATTATTTAAAGTGAAAAACGGTTAAAAAAACCTATGTTTATATTGTGGTTAGAGAAACAGTGTGTTAAAAAGTGTTAAA
>NZ_DFRA01000031.1:0-12745 GCF_002378465.1 Empedobacter sp. UBA3475
GGTTCGTTTTTGTGTCAAGACAAAAAATGAACGTAATAAAATAATTATCTTCTTATTATCGTAAATTATGATCAGAACCTCATTCTTAATCTTAAATACATACTACTTTTTACATACTACAATTCTTACATCTCAATTCAAAAATCGTTTACATACATTCTACTGCCACTATGTTGCCTTTATCTTGCCTTGATGTTGGGAGTATCCTGCCATTTGGAATTGTCAATGTTCTACGGTTAACGTTTTACGTTTTTTTCTTTCTTGTTGTCACATTGAGTAAATTTTCGTTTCATAGAAAAAGAAAATTGTATCGAAATGTCTTTTCTATGTCAGTTGTATGTACCTATGTGGTGAATATTCTTTTTTGTCATATCTTCCTTTCATTTTTTTATTCATTTCCTGTTTATTTTAATTATTGGTATTCATATGCCCTTCGGGGAAACTCATCCAAAAAAACATTTGAAATTAAAAATTTGAGATTAAGAGGAGGAGCCACGGAGTGGCTCAGGTATTCATTTTCTTTGATGTCACTTTTTACTTGACTAAAAAGTAACCAAAAAGTCAAGGCCGTAAACCTCTCTACTAAAAATGTTCTCATTCCACTAAAGATTTTACAAACCCTACGGGCTAAAATCTTTTTAACTTTGCATTCAACCATTTTCTTAACGTGTGAGTTTTAATGCCAGTTTCTACGCCCTTTTTCATTATTAAAATTCGTTATCATTTCGATACTAAATCGTCGGATTTTTAACTCTTTTTTCAATATTCAAATTCACTTTTAATAAGGAATTTTGTCACATTGATTATGTCGAAGAATAAGACGAAAATTGTTTTAAAATGTCTAACTTCTCGATACAATTTTCTACATTACATTTTGAAAATCACTCGAAGTGACGGTATTTACTATCTTTTTGAATAGGGGCAATGAACCTCGGTTTGAGAGTCTACCGAAGTATCGAGATGTCTTTTCTTTTTAATTGTTTTTGTTTAGATTGAATTTCAATTGTTTTATATATTCATAAGGGCGAAATGAGGTTACTTGAAAGAATACATTCGAAAATTGGCGAGAAGATGAAAAACCAACTAATTCTGCTAAATCACCAATTGAATGTTGATGATACTGATCTGAATCCATTAGGAGATGAAGAACATAATTTATTCGAAGTTGATTGATGTAATTTGAAAAATTAGTTCCTTTTTCTGAATTAATAATCTTTGATAAATATGCAGAATTGGTTTTAAATGATTTTGCTAATTGAGCTAAGGTCAAAGTTTTCTGTACAAATAAGTGATTCATTTCAAAATCATTCAACTGATTCAAAATATGATTTACAACTTCAGTCGGAATCTCACTAATAGAGGGATCTTTTATTTTCCTTTTATTTATAGTAGGCTGTTTGAAAAAACGTTTGTAACTATACAATACCCCGATTGAACATAAAATGATCACAAAACCTATCAAAATAGGGTAAATGGTGATTTTGAATTCAACATTTTTCTTCAACTCTAATAGTTCTTTTTCATCATATTCTTTTTGGAGAATAGGAGAAAGCTTTACTGTATTTTGCTGAGTTAAATGATCTAGTTTTAGTAACTGATTGATATAATACAATTGATTTGGGTAATTACGATTATTTTCAGAATTATGGATTAAGGTTTCGTAAGCAGCACGAACATCGCTATCCAAAAACTCATATTCATTAAAAAGTTGATCTATTTTTTCAAAATATATCACTGCTTTTTGTACTTCATTTATTGCTTCGTAAGATTTACCAATATAAAAATAAGCCAAACTAAGTGTATTAGAATCTTGTTGATCTTTTAAATAATCTAATTCATTTGTTAGTATGGCTATAGACTGTTGATACTCTTTTTCTAAATAGAATTGAATTCCTTTTAAATAGGTAAAATAATGAATAAAATAGTCGTTTTGCGAATCTTTGCTCAATTTCAAACATTTATGATTAAGCTGATTAGCTTCTTTGTATTTATGTTGAGCCTGTAAGATTTGAACGGAATAATAAAGGCTATTTAAATAATAAGCTTGGTGATTGATATCCGAACTATTTTTTTCAAAATAAGAAGAGCATTTCGCAAATAGATCATGAGACTCCTCAAACTGTTTTAATTGAAATTTAATTAAAGCAACATTAAAAAGGACTTTATATGTTAAGTAGGTGGATGATTTCTTGTTCAGTTTCTTTTCAGCCAATAAGTAATTTTTTAAGGCTGGTTGAAATTTCTTGAACTGATAATGAACCAATCCTTTCGAAAGAAAACTTTGAACAATCAAATCATTATTCCTTGTCTGTTGAGCAACAACTATCGCACTATCAGCATATTTTAATTTGGTTGAATAATCCTGTGTATAGTAAATAGCTTCTTTATAGCCATAGAATAAAGTTTCGCCATCATTGCTAATCTTAGCCTTTAAGATATAAGCATTAATGTACTTCCAAACTTCGGGATTGTTCTTGTTGGTTTGAAATGAATCAATTCTCTGAACTAGAAAGTCATTTGTTTGTGTGCTTAGTTGATCAATTGCATAGACATTTTCGATGTTGAAAATAAGCCATAAAAATCCAATTAGAAGGGGTATAGATGTTTTCATAAGCATTGTTTTTTTAGATGAAAACAGTAGTAGATTTTCATGTAAGTTACTTATTTTAATTGAATTACGTTTGTAAATTGCCACAAATCACTAATCGATTACTCCATGAAATGTATGAATTTATAAATTTCACACATTTATACAGCGTGTTAGGATATTTTTTTCATAGTAAATTAAAAAATTAACATTTGGTAATTTATTGTTTATTAATAATATAAACGATTACAGGTGACACTTTTATAAAATTAACATAGTGTTTATGTTTTTGACGTGCTTCTTTATTGTTTTAATCATTATGCCTTCTAATTTTAAGCTAAGAATATAAATAATCCTAAAAAACACGACTATGAAAACAAAAACTTATTTATTCATTAGCATCATTAGTTTCCTATTTTATCAATGTATAGAGGAGGAGGAAGCTCCACAATTAAGATCAGATGGTTTATCTGTTGTAGAACAAAAACGCGAATCAGATTTACATATAGAATTGGATTGTGTCGTTACTGCTAATTCTATTCAAGAAGAAGCTGATCCACCAAAAGACAAAGATCCTTATATCAAGCGTACTGAAGAAGGAGGTGAGTAGTTCACTTTAAACTAAAAAACACATTAAGATGAGAAAATACGATCCATTTATACAAACACTCATCTGCTACCTATTTATTGTGTTGTTTATTTATGCGGCGGTAAGCAAGCTGATGGATTTTGAGAATTTTCAAATTCAATTGGCTCAATCACCATTACTTAGTGCTTATGCAGGATTTATTTCTTATGCAGTTATTATTGTGGAAATAGTGATTGCATTACTTCTATGTTATAAAAGATGGCGATTAATTGGGCTTTATGCTTCGTTCGGATTAATGATAGCATTTACAGTCTATATTTATCTGATATTAAATTACAGCGATTTCATTCCATGTTCCTGTGGCGGTATTTTAGAAAAGATGGGATGGACAGAACATTTAATTTTTAATGTAGTCTTTGTTGGTCTTTCCATCATTGCTATTATGATTACAAGAGAAAGTGTAAAACGAAAGCTTTTCTTGAAATTAATTGTAATTGGTATTTTGAGTGCGGGTTGTGTTGTTATTTTATTCTTACAATCAGAAGCAAAGATATCTAAACAGAATCCATTTATTCGAAAATATTTGAAAGATATTGTGATTGGTAAACATTCTTATAAGCTTAAAAATAATTCACTCTATTTTATTGGCGTTACAAACAATAAGCTATACTTAGGAGATCGATTTGCACCTCTTTATGTAACGGAAATAGATTTAGATAATTATCAATCTCGTGAACTAATAATTAAAATTGATCAAGACGACTTTCCTTTTCGTACAGTTAAAATATTTATTTCATCTCCACATTTCTTTTTAGTAGATGGAACTGTTCCTGTAATCTTTAAGGGGGATATCAAAACATGGGAAGCTAAAGTATTATCAACAGATCCAACCCTTTATTTTTCGAAAGCTGTTATAAGTTCAACAGACGAGTTATTTGTCCGTAAGCAAGATTTTAAAACAAAGCAAAATATACTAGCACGATATAATTTAGCACCTTCTGTTCAACAATTTACCACTACATCAATATTTGGGGAAGTAACACAAGGGATTTTTGATACAGATGGCATTCCGTTGTTTGATTTACAACAAAATAAATTTCTATATGTATACTATTATCGAAACAATTATGTAGTTGCGAATAAAAATTTAGATGTAATCACTAGATCTCATACAATAGACACCACCCGTTTAGCACCACTTAAAGTTATAACGAATCAGCAAAATCAGCAAAAATTATTAAATCCTAATAGTGTAGTAAACCGCTTAGCAGCGGTAGATAATGGTCTATTGTATATAAATTCTACTAAAAAAGGACAATTTGAAGATAATCAAGTATGGAAACAAGCTTCTGCAGTAGATATATATGATTATCAAAAACAATTGTATAAAGGTAGTTTTTATCTCTATGATGTTAATCGTCAAAAAACAAATGAATTTATTATTAACAACAATAATTTATATGCAATTATAAAGAATCAACTGGTTGTATATACGCTTAATACGAAAATCATACAATAAACTATCGGCCGATAGCAGGAGGATAACCGAATACCTGTATAATATAGTAGGTTAAAACCAAAAAAAATACAAAAAATGAAAAATTTAAAACTTCAAACAGTATTGCCTATTGCAGCATTTTTATTGGCTGGAATAGGAGCGTTTGCTACACAGCAAACAAAAAGCAACGAATCTATCAAAGATGCTGCTTTAATCGATGGATTTATTCGACATAGTTCGTCTACAGATTGTGAAGAAATTAAAGTTGATTGTACACCTGTATCTACAGATCAACTTTGTATGACAGAAGAAGCAACTCCACAGCAAGTTTGGCAAAAAAATGGTGTTGGTCAGTGTGTTTTAGAATTATATAAACCAATTAATTAAAAATAGAGGTTCCGAAAGGAACCTCTTCTTATTTGTAGGTTATTTAATCCAACTACTTTTTGGTTCGTTTTTCAAATAAAAAGCAAACCATTGTTCTATTCTCCTTGTCAAATCTGTTTGATCTTCTTTACTTGTAACAAAATGTCTTGCTTCAGGATAGCGTAGCATAACAATCTTTTTTTTGAGTTTTCTCAAAGCGGTATAAATTGTCATTGTTTGTTCAGGAGGTACATTAGTATCATTTTTACCTGTCCAACTCAATATTGGTGTTGTGATTCTACTTGCATGATACAAAGGAGAGTTTTTTATATAAAGTTCGGGCGCTTCAAAAAATGGCTTTTTTATTCTAAATTGAAAATTTTCATAGCGCCAGCTTTCTGTTTTTTCGTAAGGTTCATTCCAAAAATAGTCTTTTACCAAGTCAAATAAACTTGCTCCCGTAACAGCAGCACTAAATAAATCGGTTTGTGTAAGTATAAAATTGGTTTCATATCCTCCAAATGACTGTCCAATCAATCCTATTTTTCCTTTTTCAGTTACGCCTTCATCAATTAGTTTATTCAAAACTCCTACAACTGAATTTGTAGCAGATGCACCTGTAAAACCTTTATCATATACCATATCAGGAAGTACAACAATATAACCTTGTTGCGTAAGATTTGATACGTTAAATCCTATGTTGTTATACATCGATGGATTATGGTATTCTTTTACTGTTTGTGACAAATTTTCGTAGACACGAACTATAGTAGGATATACATTTCCTTTCATGTAATTCGGTGGATAAAATATAGCGGCTTTTAATTTTTTTCCATCTATAGTTGTGTAATGCAATAATTTGGATGTTCCCCAATCATAAAGATAATGCTGTTTATTCGTTGCGTATAATTGTATTGGTTCACTTTTCATATCTTTTTTATACCACAATTCTGGTGGTAAATTATAGGCTTCTTTTAAGTAAATAAAATCTGTTGTTAACTTGGCTTGTTGCAACTTTGTATATAAAAAATCATGACTTGTCAATAGTAAATCAATTGTATGATTAGGTTTTAATATGGCATAAGATTTAATTCTTGTATTTAGATCGTTTATAACCAACCTGTTGTTCTTAGTTTCGTCAATAAGACGGATATCCGACGTATTTTTTGATTTCGTCAATAACTCAAAACGAAAAACTTGCTGCGACTCTCTGCCTTTTGTCAACTTAGTAGAAGCTAATGTCTTTACATTTATTTTCCAAATATCATAGGTGTCATATAGATAGAGGTATTGTTTATCATTTGAGATTCCTGCAATTCCCCATGCAATTTGTTGATAACCTTCATCTAGTAACTTGTTATCCCATTCGGCATGTATGGAAGAAGTCAGATTTGTAGCTGTTTCAAGTTTTGTATTATACCACCACCAATTATTGTCATAGTAGTAAACAAAGTCATCTGTTTGTCCTACATTTCCGAATAAATGAGTATTTGGATCAAATTCTTGAATAATTCTTTTCTTAACAGCTGTTTTCGAATCATAGAAATAAACATCATAATCGTTTATTAATTTATTATCTGTTGTGTTTTGATATGGGTTGTATAATAAGAGCTTATTACTATTCGATAAATAATGTATATTAGGTAGTTCATCGTCTGTAATCTGTTTTACAGTATTTTCTACTCTATTCCAAACCCAAGTATAAGGGGTATAACCACGTTCATCTCTCATTTTTCTAATTGGATAGATTAGCTGATCCGAACCATACCATATTTCTACAGAATCATTTGTTGTTCTGTTTACCAATTTCTTTTTGGCGTTGAAATAAATGAATTCAGCATTAGTAGAAAGATACAATGTATTTGATGTTTGATCGATTTCGTCTTCCATCAAATCAGTATTCATACAGTCTAAGTTTTTACTTTTTAGATCAAAATAACAAATGCTAGACAACGCGTTTTCGTTTTGCGATAATATAACGACACCATTGTCGTTCCATTTAAAATTAATGTAAGAACCAGCTTCTTTATGTGCTACCGCATTCGATGATAAAGGGCGAGAAAGATCTATGTATTCTAAAAAGACACTAGTATTAACTATTTTTTCATAAACCATTCGATTTGTTTCATTATCAAAACTATAATTACGCGTATTTTCAATGGTTTTTATGCTATTACCTTTTATATCTCGCAAAACAATTCGTTGTGCATTGTTGTGTTTTTCTATGGAAATAAGAATATTCTTGTCCATTGAAACAACATATTTCTTTACAGCAGGAATCTTAATATTTTCTAGCGTTTTCAAATTAAGTACAGAAAGACTGTTATTTTTTAACCATAGAAAAGAATTTTCTTTCATAAAAGAACCTTCTCTTATTCCAGCAATACTTATTTGTTGTTTAGACAAGTTATTAATCAAAAATACAGTATCTGTAGTTGCGTAAGACATACTAATAGTAGACCAATTCCCTTTTTCAGAAATTTGCGAACCAATAACTTTTCCCCATTTATCGTATTCAGATTCTTTTACTGTTCGGTGAGTAAGCTGTGCAAATACAGGCTTCATGTTAAATAAAAACAAGAGGTGTATCAATACAATAAGATGCTTCAATATAGTTGTTTTCATTAGTATCCAGTGTTTTGTGTTAAATTCGAATTCTTTAATATTTCTTGTTCAGGAATTGGCCATTGTTGGCAATAGCTTTTCCAATTTGATTTTGTTGGAGTTAATACTTGATCGATTAGATTCAATCGTTTTAAATCAAAGAAACGATGCCCAAATTCACAGAAGAACTCATGCTGTCTTTCTTGTAAAATAGCTTCTATAAATTCCTCATCAGTCAATACGATATAAGCAGGCAAACCAGCTCTTGATCTAATTTTGTTAAGATCTTGTAAGGCACCTACTTTATTTTGTTGTTTTAGACGTGCCTCAGCTCGAATTAAAAATTGTTCTGCTAATCGAAAAACAACCGAGTTTTCTGTTGTTGAAGAAGAGTTTGTTCTTTGTTTGTATTTATAAGCATGTTTCCAAGTACTTGTACCGTTAGTAACTTCTCTTACCCAGTTTTTTTGACGAAGATCATTTGGTTCAAACTGTGTATTTACTTTTGTTAAAGCAATAGAAGTAGGAGGACCAGTTGCGACATAGTACGTACCACCTTCATACGCATAATTACCAGCTTGCTTAGGAGAAATTTGCCAAATAATCGATTTATTCTCTTTCAAAAACTCTTGATTAACATCTTGTTGCCATTCTATAGAAGGAGTATTAATTACTGTAGAAGCCCATTTTTCAGCATTTACCCAATTTCCTTTATACAATTCTACACGTGCTAGTAAAGCTTGTGCAGTTACTTGATTAGGACGATTACGTTGTAGTGTTATTTGTGAAGATAATAGCTGTATAGCTACGTCTAAATCTTGTGTAATTTGTTCATACACTTTTGTTTTCTCTAAACGAGAAACACTTTTGTTCAACTCATAATTCGTTGTTTTTATATAAGGAATATCGCCATAGGTATTCACTAAATAAAAATGGAGCAATGCTCTCACAAAAAGTGCTTCACCTATAAAACCATTTTTATCTGGTGTAGATAAGCCTTTACTATTTTGGCATCCTTCTATAATAGCATTTGCCATATAAATCTGATAATAGGTTTGCGACCAATATTGTAGTACAGTGGCGCTATTTGCCTGTAATGTATTATTATATAAATTTTGAGATTCTACTTGATTGATTTGATACGAATCTAATTCATCGGTATATAGACCAATAGAAACAGGAAAAGCACTCATTTGCCCACTTACAAAACCTTTTTCTCTCATATCTGCATATAGGTTAATAAGCGCAGCATTTGTTGTCTTTTTATCAGCAAAAACCAACTCACTATTGTATTGAGAAGTAGGAACATCAACATCCAAAAAATCATTGCATCTAAAGAATAAGACGCTTATAACGACTGTTAAACTTAACGTATATATATTTTTCATTGTGCTAAATTTTATTATTCTTATCAGACTAAAAGTTTAATTTCATTCCCATTACGATGGTACGAAGAGGAGGGAGAAATCGGTTGTACTTAAATTCGGGATCACCACCTTTATAAGGCGTTAGAGTAAATAGATTTTGTCCTTGTAGAAAGATTTGAGGTTTCAAGAAATGATCTTTTAAAGGAATATCATAGGTAATCGAAATGTTTTTCAATCGGATGTAAGAAGCATCCACAATAGAAAGCGTACTACTTCGCATTAAATTATAATTAGCCGCTATTTGAGAATTTTTAGTACTGTATGGTTGCATAGGTATACCATAGTCTACTAACTGATTGGTCATTGTACCAGCTATGGCTGTTGGCAAGTACAATTGTCGTTCTTGTTTTACGAACTGAAATAATACATCTAAACTCAACTGTTTGTACCGAATCTGATTGGCGATACCACCATAATAAGAAGGATTAAGATCAGTGAGTACAACTCGATCTTTTAGAGAAGTTATTTTACCATCTCCATCATAATCATAGAATTCATATTGATTATTTGTAGGATTTATACCTGTGTATTGATAAAGTTTGATGCTGTTAATAGATCGACCGATAACATACGTATTGGCGTAAGCAGAGCTTTCGAGGTCTGGATATGAAAGTAACTTGTTCTGATTAAAAGACAAGTTAACCTCTGTTGTCCACTTCCAATTATTAGTCGTTATATTTTTGGAACCAAGAGTAAATTCCCATCCTTTATTTTCTACTGTTGCAGGTAAATTTCCAGAAAAAGAAGAAAAACCAGTTGTCGTAGGTAGTGCAATTCCGACCAATTGATTTCCTGATCTGTTTTGATAATAAGCCATAGAAAAATTAAGACGATCATGTAGAAAACCTAATTCTAGCGCAACTTCTAATTTACGATTCGTCTCCCAATGATAATTGGGATTATACAAACGAATAGGACTTAACCCAACTGTCCCATTATATGGATTGGATGTTGTTTGATAGTTATCTAAATATTGATAATCTCCAATATTATCACTTCCTGTAATTCCATAACTACCACGCAATTTTCCAAAACTCAACCATCTATTTTTTTTTATAAAATCCTCTTTTGTGAATAGCCAAGCCGCACCAATTGCACCAAAATTAGAATATCTATTCTGAGGACTAAAACGACTCGAGCCATCTCGTCTAGCTGTTACGTTAAGTATATATTTATCTTGTAAGATATAATTCAATCGTCCATAAAAAGCTTGATAACGGTAATTTGTTTTTTCATCTAAGCCTATTAATTGTAAAGCAGCAGTAGACAAAGACAATAACATTTCATTGGAAGGGAAATCAGCGGCAGTTAAATACAGCCTATCAGTTGTTTGATCCTGAAAAGTTGCACCTATAAGAAAAGAAAAACGATGTTGATTCCATTTCTTATCCCAACTTAGTTGAGGTTCTATAATCCATGAAGAACGATTAGTTTGATTAGATTCTACACTTGATGATTCACTACCTTGTCCAGAAGAAGGATTATACATCGTCGACGGAAAAGTTCTCAACTCACGGCTATGTAATTGGGTAAAGCCTAAATTGGTTTTAAAAGTTAATTCAGGTAAAATAGCATAGCTCAACATCATATTAGCGGTTAGATTATCTATTTTTGATAGAAATTTAGACTCTAAACTTGCCAATGGATTGGTCCATGTATTATTTGCCCAATTCAATTGTCCATTCTCATCATATAAAGCAGGAGCATTGGGTGCTAATTCTCTTGCAACAGTTGTTAAATCAGTAGAAGGTTGATTGTTATTTTGATTGCTATAATTACCCGTAAATAAGAAATTAAACTTTTTAGCCTTGTAGTTTAAAGCCAAATGAACAGCATTTTTCAAATACTTAAATGCTCCTGGATAAACAGTAGTTTCTTCGTGATGTGTACCATTCACGGTATAATTAAAAGCGGTGTTACCACCACTTATAGAAGTTTGTATCGTGTTATATTCTGCTGTACCTCCAATTAATTCTTTTTGCCAATCGGTAGATCGGGTTTGATCCCATGTCCCGTTTATATCATAGGCATTTGTAGGATAAGTAGAAATACCATCGTAGGCATAAGCCTGTCTACGCATATCAAGGTATTGTTCGGTATTCATCAATTTCAACGGACGTGTAATTTTTCCTAACCCCATCGATGTCCGAATACTTACCTGTGTAGCACCTATTTTCCCCTGTTTAGTTGTAACCAGTACCACACCATTTGCTCCACGCGATCCATAAATAGCTGTAGCATCGGCATCTTTCAGTACTTCTATACTTTCTATATCAGCAGGATTAATCGTAGATAACGGACTTGTAAAAGAAGGTCTGTTTCCAGAGGTAGATGTACCTCCAATAGGATCCGAAGAGTAGGGGATGCCATCTATAATGAATAAAGGTTGATTGGCATCGGGTCTTAAACTGTTCTGTCCTCGTATTTTTATCTGAAATCCACCACCAGAACCACCACTTTCTTGAGTTATTTCTACTCCTGCCATCCGCCCTTGTAGCGTTGCTAAAAAATTATCTACCGGTTGATTCTCTATTTCCTTAGCTGTTACACGAGCAATAGAACCCGTACGTTCTTTGTCTTTTACAGCATAGTACCCTGCATTTATCACCACATCTTTTAGCTGAATCCCGTCATCTTCTTTTGTGAAACTTACATTTATCACACTTCTATTCAATACCTCTTCTTCACGAATAGGGAAATCCAATTGTTCAAAAATTAGCTTTGCATTATCCTGTTGTAAGGTCAACGAATAGTTTCCATTTGAATCGGTAAAGGTGGAATTATCAGTTCCCTCCTCTTTTACCATTACGCCCACTAATGGGACTTGAAGTTCTTTTACCGTTCCAGTCACGGTTTTACCTGTTTGTGCCAACAATGGTGTTGCACAAACCAATCCCAATAACACACTTATTGTATGTATATTGAGTTTAAAGTAAAATATTTTCATAATTTTACATAAGTTTTTTAAAATTCAACATTAGTTTTAAAAGCCACTCCTTTTCCTGTACATCGCGCCAACTTTGTTTATGGGAAAGGGGTTTTTGTTATGTTTTACGTTCTACGCTTAACGTTTTTATTCTTATTAATATTCAAATCCTTTTTTAACAATGAATTTATAAACCGTCATTGCTGAAAAGTCGAGTGTCAATTCGGCGTAAAGAGCGTTAAAAATGATTTATGTTCGCATTTCATATGCGAATGTTCTAAAGCATTTAGCGAGTAGCTGTTATTGACCGACTTGTAAGCACAGACTTGATTTTTTGATTACTTTTTGATCAAGCAAAAAGCAATAAATAGAGAACTTCTTATTATCGCAAATTCCATTTAGAATTTCATCTCTATTATCACGCGCGCGCGCATTCGTGCCTGTTTATCCTATATTCCTCCTAAAATATCCCCCTCCAACAGTTTTAAAAAATACATTAATAAATGAAAAAAATTAACACTAATACATTTTATGAAGATCATTTACTTTCTTATTGTGTTGTCTTCGGGGGATAGAGTGTGAATCTGTTTACTCTTTCATAATTTTACATAAGTTTTTTAAAATTCAACATTAGTTTTAAAAGCCACTCCTTTTCCAGTACATCGCGCCAACTTTGTTTTTGGGAAAGGGGTTTATTTTTACGTTATAAGTTTTACGCTTAACGTTCTACGTTTTTATTCTTATTAAT
>NZ_DFRA01000032.1:0-40191 GCF_002378465.1 Empedobacter sp. UBA3475
TTGTACTATGTAAAAAGTAGAATGTATTATGTATTTGAAAAAGGATTAAAAAAATGTCATATGATTTGGAGGCGAGTGTCAAAAAGTTGAAGAAAATGGTTAAAATGTTTTACTATTTGCGTAGCAAATGATTTAAAACATTCAATGGCTGAAACTTATTTTGACCGTCGAAAATCAAAGACAAGAGTTTTTTGATTACTTTTTTGCTCTCTTCCCCGAAGGGCATGTGAATACCTATAATTAAAATAGATATGCTATGAATAAAAAAGTGATAGAAAGTATTTTACATTCGTTTTTTCCTTGATGAAAAAACGAACAAAAAAAATCAAGACCGCGATTTTCGACGTTCAATTCCCATTTCACGCACTAAAAAGATTAAATGATTCGCATACGCTCACTAATCTTTTTTACGCTTGTTTCAATGGATTGAAGCTCGTCTGCAAATCGTATGTCGACTCTAAAATCCGTTGTTAAAAGTGATAACGAATTTGAATATTAAAAAAGGATTAAGAAACTGGCATTAAAACTCTCACGTTAAGAAAATGTTTGAGTACAACGTTAAAAAGATATTAGCCCATAGTTTTTTTTAAATCTTTAGTGGAGTGAAAACATTTTGAGTAGAGAGGTTTACGGCCAAGAGTTTTTTGATTACTTTTTTGCTCTCTTCCCCGAAGGGCATGTGAATACCGATAATTAAAATAGATATGCTATGAATAAAAAAGTGATAGAAAGATTTCTCAATACCCCGAAATGACATATTGGATACGGTTCTGCACTTCGAATGCCTCAGTGCCCGTTTTAAAAAAGGATTTGAGTATTGAAAAAAGAGTTAAAAATCCGACGATTTAGAATCGAAATGCAATTCAACTCTAAATTATTGGAATAAAAAAGTTGAGGTGTTTGAACGAAGTGAGTTATCAACTTTATGGAAATAATTTATTTAGTTGAATCATTGAGAGACTACTGTCGGCATCTTTTTTTGTTTCGTTTTTTGGATGAGCAAAAAAATGAAAGTAAAGAACAAATTTGAAATAAAAAACAAAAAACCCTTTTCCAAAAACAAAGTTGGCGCGATGTACAGGAAAAAGAGTGACTTTTAAAACTAATGTTGAATTTAAAAACTATGTAAAAACGTAGAACGTCATACGTATCACGTAAAACATAAATAAAACCACCTTTATTATGCTAGAAAAAGAATTTGAATTATTAAAAAAAGGTAATTCTACTGCCTTCGAACGTATTTATGTCAGGTACAATAAACGAATCTTTTGGTTTGGTAAACAAATAATTGAGGATGAATTTGTAGTAGAATGCTTGGTACAAGATGCATTTCTAAAATTATGGGAATATCGCGAAAAGATGGAATCTCCTGATCATATCTTTTTCTTTTTAAGGTTTGTAATGAAATACAGTTGCTATTCGCATTATGCTAAACCGAAGAATAAGTTTTTTAGAACTGTAAGTTCACTAGAAAGTTATGAGAATTATCAAAGTTATTTGGCTGGATATGATCCCGCAGATAACATTCAAAACCTAAACGAACAAGAAACACAACAGCACTATTTTGATCAAATTATAAAAGTATTACCCTTATTAAGTGCTGAAAGAAAGCATTTGATTGAACTCTGTTTAAAACATGGATTTCAATACAAAGCGATTGCTAAAGCAATGGGAAGAGGAATCACTGAAACGAGTAACGAAATTAAACATGCTATTGATGATCTTAAGAAGATTTTAAGTCACCAAGATAAATTAATTATTAAAACCAAAACAGTCTCTACAGCAGAGAAGGAAAATCAAATATCTGAAACACAATCGTTGATTTTAAAACTTCGATGTAAGCATAAACAATCTTTTTCAACAATAGCTTCAGCATTACAATTGTCTCAAAAAGAGGTACACAATGAATTTATAGTCGCTTATAAATTCACTCAACAAAACAAAGTTCAATCCCTAAACTATTGATCATGGAAAAATCTACTTTAATACTCACTCGAAAAATACAAATACTTATCGATTTACCAACTCAAGAAGAACGCAAAGAGGCATTAGACAAGCTTTATAGATGGCAAAACAGATGTTTTAAAGCCGCTAATTTGATTGTTTCTCATTTGTATTTACAAGAAATGATGAAAGATTTTTTGTACCTCTCTGAAGGTGTTAAATATAAATTAATGGACGAGAAGAAAGATGCAGAGGGTATATTAAAAAATTCGCAAATGAGTACCACTTATCGTGTGCTATCAGACCGTTTTAAAGGTGAAATTCCAACCAATATATTATCTTGTTTAAATAATAGACTCCACAGTTCATACAACAAAGATTCTCAAAGATATTGGAAAGGAGAAGCTTCGTTAAAAAACTTCAAACGAGATATGGCATTTCCTTTTGGAGCAGAAAGTATACGTAGCTTCTCTTACAATCCTGAGAAAAAATGTTTTTGTTTTCGGTTGTTTCAACTTCCATTCAAAACCTATTTGGGAAAAGATTTTACAAGTAATAAAAGGTTATTGGAACAAGTGGTAAGCGGAGAAATTAAACTTTGTACATCACAAATAAAGTTAGAAAAAAGTAAAATATTTTGGTTAGCTGTTGTTGAGATCGAAAAAGAAAATCATCAATTACAACCCGAAATTATTGCAGAAGCTTCCCTCTCTTTAGAATATCCGTTGGTTGTAAAAATAGGAAAATCTCGGCTTACTATAGGAACCAAAGAAGAGTTTCTATACCGAAGGTTAGCGATACAAGCGTCCCGTAAACGAATACAAATTGGGGCAACTTATGCAAAATCGGGCAAAGGAAAAACGAGGAAACTAAAAGCGCTAGATAAAATGAGTCAAGTAGAAAAAAATTATGTGCATCATCGACTACATGTTTACAGCAGAAAGTTAATTGATTTTTGTGTAAATAATAAAGCAGGAACACTTATTTTAATGGATCAAGAGGAAAAGATAGAGCTGGCCAAAGAAGAAGATTTTGTACTGAGAAATTGGAGTTATTATAAACTGATGACCAAAATAAAATATAAGGCAGATAAAGCAGGAATTGAGCTTATAACAGCTTAAAAATATAATTTTTGAGGGTGATTGTACACCCGTAAGGTGAGGTTGATAATAAACACTCACTAAATATAAACAACATATATAACGCAAGGGCCAATTTTTTTTTCATCTACAGATACTTGCTAGATACTCCCAACATAAAGGCAGGATGAAGGCAACATAGTGGCAGTAGAATGTATGTAAAAGATTTTTGTAGTTCAGGGGTTGTAATAATTGCCAAGTTGTTTTTTATACAAAAAAATGTTTAGTGGAAAACAAAAGGATATCATTTTTAAAGTTTCAATGAATTTAAACTCGTCATTTGAGCAATGATAATCTTTAAATCTCATTTAAAAAAGTAGATTTTAGTGTTGTACTATGTAATATTTATAATGTATTAAGTAAAATCCATTATGTATTTGTGAGAGGCTGGAATTTTCAAGGCTTCGAAATAACACAAAATCACTTTTTGAATACAAATATAAAATGAAGTAGATTACCAAAATAACCTTTGAGAATCATTTAAATCGTAAGAACACATGACCAAAAACAGTATTTCCACTTGATATTCAGCACAATGACCAAGACGATTCAAACCTCTAAAATAAGTATCATTTGATGCTATTCTGAAATAAACTCAGAATGATAAAATCCGTAAAACGTTAAGCGTAGAACGTAAAACTTAATAAAACCTATGTTTCTATTGTGGTTAGAATATTCATTTTTTATTCGGTATTCTTCTTGATGGGGCACAACAACGATGTAAAATTAACCCTTAGACAAGCAAATTAACTAGAAGTGACGAATAATGAACCTAATTGGTTATCCATTAACCTAAATGGAGGTTGTATGCACTAAAATGCATTTTTTCTGTATCGGTTGTGTATCCTCGCTGTATCGATTCCGTATCCATTGTATATCCATTGCGTATGGTTTGTTCGGTGCTCGTGTATCGAAAGGTTGATTACCATTTAGACAAAAAAAGTAACTATTCAACTAAAAAAGTCAATTTATTACATAAATGAGACGCAACAATTTATTTCTTCAAAATCTTAAAACTATGTTGATTCGAATTTATTTTAACGAAATAAACGCCAGAAGTAAGATGTTCTAAATTTATCTGCGAAACAGCTGTTCGAAACTTCTTTTCATAGACCTGTATTCCTGTTTCGTTATATATAGAAATTGTAGGTTGTTTTAAAATCTGCGAAAAATGAAGGTTTCTCTTTACTGGATTTGGGTACACTTGCAAAGTTGAAATAGTATGATCTGTTGTAGTCAACTTCTCTTGTGCTTGAGAAAAATGTAATAAAGTCGCCAAAGCTCCTTTCGCTACTTCTGTCAAATAATTCAAATCTAAATTAGCTATTATATCTTGAGCAGTATGTGCATAAGGTGTTTCATTCTTTTCGAAAAGTCCAGTTATTGGATAACCAACTGCCTGAAAAGGCATATAATCGGAACTATAAGCATTCGAAATTTCAGTTTTTAGAGTTGTATACAAGGGAAAAATATTCGACATTTGATTAGTCAAATCAGAAGAAGCTGCATTATTTGATGTTGGATTACTTTCATCTTGCTCACAAACAATTGTTGAATTTACTTTATTCGCCACTCCTCCTACCTCATCAATATTCAGAACAGCTTTAATGTTTAAATTCTGAGGAACTGCAATTTGATTGACATATGTCTGACTTCCTATTAAACCGCGTTCTTCTCCTGTAAAATGAATAAACTTGATCGAATAATCAGTATCGATATCTTTAATTAATCGAGCAATTTCTAATAAAGTAACCGTTCCCGATCCATTATCATTCGCTCCTGGTCCATTTAAT
The DNA here is from genome assembly GCF_002378465.1 of Empedobacter sp. UBA3475. NCBI lineage: Bacteria > Pseudomonadati > Bacteroidota > Flavobacteriia > Flavobacteriales > Weeksellaceae > Empedobacter > Empedobacter sp. UBA3475. The sequence goes on from NZ_DFRA01000032.1 coordinate 4,877, forward strand.
GTATCATAATGACCATCGATGATAATAAATTCATCAGGATATTTTTTTCCAATTTTTGTTATGATCAAATTATTTCCAACATTTCCAAAAACATTAACTGATTGTTGCTCTATAGTGGCATAACCATATGTTGTATAATAAGATTTCAACCATGTAAATGTATTTTCATGAGCTGACGAACCAACAGTTTTAATTCCGAAATCTTGAAATTTTTGTAGCTTTTGATGAACAGAATCATATTTAACTTGATCTACTATCGATTGATAAAACGGATTTAACTCTTGTGCAGTCGCATTAATAGAAAAAACAAATAATGGTAGAAATATATACTTCATATTCTCTAAATTAATTAATCAACAGTAAAACGTAAAAGATTAAAAATTATTCAAAATAGTTTTTAATTCTTCGATACTTTCTGTTGCTTTTTTCTTGATATGCGTAATAGATGAATTGGTATAGGTATCTGATGGATCGATATAGATAATTGGGACATTTGTTTTTGCATAATCTTTGAGCGAAGCAGCTGGATACACTTGCATCGATGTTCCAATAATTACCAAAATATCTGCCTTTAAAACCTCATCAATCGCATTTTCTATTTCCGGAACCATTTCGCCAAACCACACAATATGCGGACGAAGTTGATTTCCATCTTCAGCCAAATCTCCAAGTTTGATATCTTTATTCCAATCAATAATTTGATTCTCATCTTTTTCGCTTCGCGCTTTTCTCAATTCGCCATGCAAATGAATTATTTTAGAAGAACCTGCTCTTTCATGCAAATCGTCTACATTTTGAGTGATAATTACAACTTCAAAATCATTTTCTAACTCTTTCAAGAAATGATGCGCAGTATTGGGTTCAACATCGAATAATTGTTTTCGACGTTGATTATAGAATTCTTGAACCAATTTTGGGTTTCTTTGATAACCTTCAATCGAAGCGACTTCCATAATATCATGATTTTCCCACAAACCATTGGCATCTCGAAAAGTTGAAATTCCACTTTCAGCACTAATTCCAGCTCCCGTTAAAACAATTAGCTTCTTTTTCATTTCGAATGTATTAATTGAAGTAAATATAACTTTATAAAACAACAAAACTCCATTTCTATAAAGGGAGTTTTGTTGTTTTATTTTATTTTTTTTAATTCATCTAATTTGACTAGACACATAATACTAAATGTTGCAAACATGGTCAACGTAAGAATTGCTGCATTAATTATCATAAGCTTTGTTTTTGGGTTATTAATTTGAATTAAAGTTACTTCAAATCATTTCTTTCGAAAAGTATTTCATTAAGAAATATCGACTTAACTCTCTTATTTTTAATGAATAAACTTTAACCTCAAGGCATAAAAAAACCTCAATTGGGAACAACTGAGGCCTTTCTCTACTAAAACTTAAGTACCATGAAAACTCAACTAACTTATATAAAGACTAGTACTTACTCTAGAATCATCAAATGATATACCAAATTATATTTCAACATATTAAAAATAAAAAAGCAGTCAATAAATTGACTGCTTTAAATAATTTGTATTTAAAATATACTTAGAAAGTGTATTTATTTTCTTTGATTAACAAATCTGCAATTTCAGTTTTTAAGTTAACTACGTTTGGATATTCGTTGTAACGTGTAAATCTTCTTAAACCAGATAACATCATGCGTTGCTCATCTCCTTCTGTGAAAGAAACGATACCGCGAGTAGCTTCTGTTTTAATAATTTCTACCGATTTGAATAATTGTAATTGAACTAATTTTTCTGCATTCTTCGCCGCATCAGCACCTTTTACATTTGCAATTTTTTCTGCACGTAACATCGCCGATTCAACCATATAAATTTCTTGCATAATACGAGAAGCAGCAATAATCAACTGTTGGTGTTGCTCTAATTCTGCACCAAACTTTTGCAAAGCAGAACCCGCAACCATAAAGAACGATTTCTTAAGATTTGCAATGATTTCTTTTTCTTGCGCAAATAATTCTGAATAATCTGGAACATCAAACGATGGAATAGACATTAATTCATTTGCAACATTCATTGCAGGAGACATTAAATCTAATTTTCCTTTGAATGCTCGTTTTACTAACATCGATACACATAATAAGGTATTGATTTCGTTTGTTCCTTCGTAAATTCTAGAAATACGTGCATCTCTCCAAGCTGCTTCCATTGGCATTTCTTTCGAATATCCCATTCCTCCGTAAATCTGAATCCCTTGATCCGCAGAAATTTGAGCAGCATCAGAAATCCAAACTTTTAAGATAGAAGCTTCAATTGCATATTCTTCGATACCTTTTAATTCCGCTTCGTTATGAGGCATTCCTTTTGCAATATTATCTTCGATTGCATCTTGCACATCCTTCGCTGCACGATAAGCACCAGCTTCTGAAGTAAACGCAGAAACAGCCATATCAGCTAATTTCTCTTTAATCGCACCAAATGTATTGATTGATGTATTGAATTGTTTACGTTCTGAAGAATATTGTAACGAATAATCTAAAATACGACGTTGCGCATCTAAACATGCTGCTCCTAATTTGATACGACCAACATTCAAGGCATTCATCGCAATTTTGAATCCTCCGTCTCTTTCTCCTAAAAGATTTTCAACCGGAACACGAACTTCATTAAAGAAAACTTGACGTGTTGATGAAGAAACAATTCCTAATTTATCTTCTTCTTCTCCTAATGAGAATCCAGCACCAGCTTTATCTTTTTCTACAATGAAACCTGTGATATTTTTATCATCATCAATACGTGCAAAAACAATGAATAAATCAGCAAAACCTGCATTTGTAATCCACATTTTTTGACCTGTGATGATATATTCTTTACCATCTTCTGATAAAACAGCTTTTGTTTTTCCTGAATTTGCATCAGAACCTGCTTCCGGCTCTGTTAAACAGTAAGATGCAAACCACTCTCCTGTTGCTAATTTTGGTAAATATTTTTGTTTTTGCTCTTCTGTTCCGTACAATAAAATTGGCATTGTTCCAATTCCAGTATGTGCTCCAAAAGCTGTCGCTAACGAACCTGTTGCTCCTGAAATATAGTCACACACTAACATTGTTGTAACGAATCCCATTCCCATTCCACCATATTCTTCTGGAACAGAAATCCCTAATAAACCTAATTCACCAATTTTACGCATTAATTCTTCAATCAACGCATAATCTTTTTTCTCAATTTGGTGTTTTTTAGGCACTACTTCTTTATCAATAAACTCTTTTGCAGATTGCAAAATCATTTGTTGTTCTTCTGATAAATCTTCGTAAGTGAAAATATCATTGTAAGAGGCATCTTTAATTAAATATTGACCTCCGATTAATCTATTTGGATTTGTAGACATATTTTTTTGTTGTTTAGATATTAGATTTTAAAATTGAGAAGTTAGATAAATTTGAAATCTATCATCTAACCTCTCAATTCTATATATTATTTTAGATATTCGAAAATTGAAGCTGCTCCTTGTCCTGTACCAACACACATGGTTACCATTCCATATTTCGCTTTACGCGCTTCCATTTCATGTAACAATTGCACGGTTAATTTCGTACCCGAACATCCAAGTGGATGCCCTAAAGCAATTGCACCTCCGTTTACATTGACGATATCAGGATTAAGATTCAACTCGCGCATAATTGCAACTGATTGAGAAGCGAAAGCTTCATTCAATTCGATTAACTGAATATCTTCTAATTTCATTCCTGCTTGTTCTAACGCTTTTGGAATTGCAAACAAAGGTCCCATTCCCATAATACGAGGTGCTAAACCTACCGTAGAATATGCAACTAAGCGTGCAACTGGCTCAAGACCTAATTCTTTCACCATATCTTCTGACATTACCATAACGAAAGCTGCTCCGTCCGACATTTGAGAAGAGTTACCTGCTGTAACTGAACCTCCTTGCGCAAAAACAGGACGTAATTTTGCTAAACCTTCGATAGATGTATCAGCACGTGGTCCTTCGTCCACTTTAAAATCAATTTTCTTTGTTTGAACTTTTTCTTTATCATCTAAGAAACTGTATTCAACATCAATTGGAACGATTTGAGATGCAAATTTTCCTTCAGCATTTGCTTTTAATGCTTTTTGATGCGAATTGAATGCAAATAAATCTTGATCCTCACGAGACACTTTAAATTCTTTTGCTACTTCTTCAGCTGTTAATCCCATTCCCCAATAATAATCTGGATGATCTTTCGCTAAATCTGTTTCTGGAATTGGTTTGTAACCTCCCATCGGAATATACGACATCGATTCTGCACCACCTGCGATGATACATTCTGCCATTCCCGTTCTAATTTTAGCAGCTGCCAACGCAATTGCTTCTGATCCTGATGCACAGTAACGGTTTACTGTAACACCTGGAACTTTGTCTGTGTCTAATCCCATTAATGAGATAAGACGTGCCATATTCAATCCTTGTTCTGCCTCTGGCATTGCACATCCAACGATTAGATCGTCGATACGTGTTGGATCTAAAGTTGGATAATCTTGCATTAAGCGCTTGATTACTGTAGCTGCCATTTCATCTGGACGTGTAAAACGCAATGTTCCTTTTGGCGCTTTTCCTACAGCTGTTCTATATCCTGTAACTATATATGCTTGTTTCATTTTTTTTAAGTATTATTAGATTGTACAATGTAAAATGTATGATGTACAAAGTATTTAATTATAGTTCTGAATTAATTTGACCAACATATTCTGTATATGTTTTAAATCTTTTAATAAATTATCCGAAATCTCTACTTGAATAAATTCTAAATCTCTTGCTAAAATAATTTGACATTCCAATTCGAAAGACGAACCTAAAGCTATATTGAGAAAATTAATAAATTGAGCATTCGAATTTCGACCAGCACCTTCTGCAATATTTGAAGCTATCGATACGCAAGCTCTTCTTGATTGAGAGGTCAAACCATAAATCTCACTTTTAGGATAATTTGAAGTAATCTCATAAAACCTTTTCGTAAAATTCATTGTTTTTTGCCAAACGATTAACTCTTTAAAATCATGCATAAATACTTTTTACATGTTACTTTTTACTTAATACAAATATTAATTACGCAACGGTTTACCTGTTTTTAACATATGCTGAATTCGCTCTAATGTTTTTCTTTCTCCACAAAGAGATAAGAATGTTTCGCGCTCTAAGTCTAACAAGTATTGTTCTGAAACATAAGTTGATTCAGATAAATTACCACCTGTCATTACATATCCTAATTTATTCGCAATTAAACGATCATGATCCGAAGCAAAACGTCCAGCAACCATAGAGTCTGTTCCGACATAGAACATTCCCATCGCTTCTTTTCCTAACACTTCTACTTTACGTTGAATTGGTTGTGTGTAACCTGCTTCTGCCAAAATAATTGCATGTTTCTTCGCTTCTGCAATTTGACGTTCTGCATTTACCACTACAATATCTTGCTCACGAATAATTCCCATATTCTTAGCTTCATAAGCTGAAGTTGCTACTTTCGCAGTTGCGATATTCATGAAATTATCGCGCAAATGATTTACTTTTACATCATCTTTTAAAGCGAATTCAGTTGCACGGCGCGCAAATTCTTTCGAACCTCCACCACCTGGGATTAATCCAACTCCAACCTCAACCAAACCAATGTAAGTTTCGGCAGCAGCTACAATTTTATCCGCATGCATCGACATTTCGCAACCTCCACCAAGCGTCATTCCGTGAGGAGCAACAACAACTGGAATAGATGAATAACGAACACGTATCATCGTATCCTGGAACATTTTGATTGCCATATTCAATTCCCACCAATCTTGTTCTGCAGCCATCATCATAATCATGGCTAAATTAGCACCAACAGAGAAATTATCTCCTTGGTTACCAATTACAACTCCACGATAATCTTTTTCTGCTAACTCGATTCCTTTATTGATTCCTTGTAAAACTCCTCCTCCAAGAGAATTCATTTTAGAACGGAACTCAATATTGATGATTCCATCTCCTAAATCTTGAATAGATGTTTCTTGGTTTGACCAGATTTCATTTGTTTTTCTAATGTTATCTAAAATAATAAATGCATCTTGACCTGGAATTAATTCGAATTGCTTTGATGATTGATTATAGAATAATTTCTTACCATTTTCGATTTTATAAAAAGAATTTGCACCAGTTGCGGCCAATTCTTTCACCCAATCCGAAACCTTGAAACCTTCTGATTCTACTAATTGAATTCCGTTTTGTAACCCAACCAAGTCCCATGTTTCAAATGGACCATATTTCCAAGCGTAACCTGTTTTTAAAGCGTCATCAATTGGATAAAGTACATCTGTAATTTCTGGAACACGTTGAGAAACGTAAGCGAATAATGAAGCAAAATGTTTGCGAATCAATTCTCCAGCCTTACCAGAATCTTTCAATAAAATACCTAATTTATTACGCATAGATCCTGCATTTTTAGCAGTTTCTACAGCTGTAACTTTTGCGCGTTCCATTGGACGATACTCTAACGTATCAAGATTTAAGGCAAAACGATTGGTATTCCCTTCTTTATCAATTTCTTTATAATAGAAGCCTTTTTTTGTTTTATCTCCTAAGAATTTATTTTCGATTAAGAAATCCAAGAATTTTGAATCTTTCAAACCTTGGATCATTTCGTCATTTGGCGCATTTTGCTGTAAACCTTTTGTTACATTATATGCAGTATCCAAACCAACCAAATCACCCAATTTGAATGTTCCCGTTTTCGGGCGACCCAAAATAGAACCTGTCAAAGTATCAACTTCTTCAATCGTTAATCCAATTTCTTGCGCCAATTCCATCACTTTCGCCATCGAGTAAACTCCTACTCTATTCCCGATAAAACCTGGCGTATCTTTACATAAAACTGGTGTTTTACCTAAAAATAAAGATGCATAGTTTTGGAAAAACTCAACAACAGATTTATCTGTTTGAGGAGTTGGGATAATTTCGAATAATTTTAAGTAACGTGGCGGATTGAAGAAATGCGTTCCGCAGAAATGTTTCTGAAAATCATCTGAACGACCTTCAGCCATCAAATGAATTGGAATACCAGAAGTATTAGAAGTGACTAAAGTTCCTGGTTTACGGAAGTTATCTACACGCTCAAAAATAGATTGTTTAATATCCAATCTTTCGATCACAACCTCTATTACCCAATCCGAGTTTTTAATCTTCTCGAAATCATCATCAAAATTCCCTACAGTTATACGAGAAGCAAATGCTTTGTCATAAATTGGTGAAGGATTGCTTTTTAAAGCAGCATCTAAGTGAGTTTGAGCAGTTCTGTTACGAACTACTTTACTCTCTAAAGTAAGTCCTTTCGCTTGCTCTTGTGGTGTAAGCTCGCGAGGAACCATATCTAACATCAAGACTTCGACTCCGATATTTGCAAAATGACATGCAATACCAGAACCCATCACTCCTGATCCTAATACAGTTACGTGTTTAACGTGTCTTCTCATAATTGTTTTTAAATATTTTTTTGTCCGATATTAATTGGTTAATCTTATAAATCACTTCCAAGAAAATTTGCATTTTCTCTGGTTCGATGTGATTATTAATTGATTCATTAAATTGCAAAACAAAATGTTTTGAAATATCTCTCATTCTTAATCCTTCTTCAGTCAAAGTGATCAACACACTTCTCCCATCTTCTGGATTTGGTTTTCGAACGATAAAATTTCTTGCTTCTAAGTTTTTTAATGTTCTCGACAAGCTTGTTGGCTCTATTCCCATCTTTGGTCCTAGCGACGTACTTGGCGTACCTCCTTTCGGATCTATTGATAATAATGTAAAGGCATACACCATTGTAGAATCGTAAGCACCTGCTTGCTCATTATACATTTTCTGAACTGACAACCATGTTGAACGCAATAAATAATCTATCGTTAAATCTTCTCTTAACATATTTTAGTGTATGTCTAACAAATATAATCTTTTTTTATTATGCAAGCATAATAAAGTTTTAAAATTTAATTTTGTTTAACAAATAATGATTCAATTTACTATTTCTCAATGAAATGTAACTTTAAATTATGATTAATAAAATAAATAGTATGATTAAATAATACTTAAATTTATTCCATTAATAAAAAACCGATTGCAGTAGTGTAAAAATACGCTATAATTAGTATCGAAAATAAGTATAATGTTGGTTTTGTATTATAAATAAATAAGATTGTTTAATCTCTTTTCAACGACATACATTCGTAGAAATTTTAAAATACTGCTTATGGAATCAAACCATACGATGAACAAAGTAACTGCGGCAACGCTCTTAATCGCATTTGGAATCATTTATGGTGATATTGGAACAAGTCCTTTATATGTAATGAAAGCGATAATTGGCGAGAATCGCGTGATTGAAGAGAGCATTGTCTACGGAGGCGTATCATGTGTTTTTTGGACTTTGTGTTTTCAGACTTCTATCAAATATGTATGGTTGACACTAAAAGCGGATAATGATGGCGAAGGAGGAATTTTTTCTTTGTATTCATTAATCAAGAAAAAAGGTAAAAACCTAATTATTCCAACCATCATTGGAGCTTCTGCTTTGCTCGCCGATGGAATTATCACCCCCCCCGTTTCCGTCTCTTCTGCTGTTGAAGGACTACGAATGCTAAACGGACTCGAAAATCTACCTACTATACCTATTGTAATCTTCATCCTTTCGATGTTATTTTTCTTCCAACGATTTGGAACAAATAAAGTAGGAAAAATATTTGGACCATTTATGGTTTTATGGTTTACAATGCTTCTAGGCTTAGGAGTTTTACATATCGTACATCATCCAAGTATCATCAAAGCATTAAACCCTTATTACGCGTATAACTTATTGATGAATTACCCTCACGGATTCTGGATTCTTGGCGCTGTATTCTTATGTACAACAGGTGCTGAGGCATTATACTCCGATTTAGGACATTGCGGACGAAAAAACATTAGAATTAGTTGGTTGTACGTTAAAATCTGCTTAGTAACAAACTATTTAGGACAAGCAGCTTGGTTAATGCACCAAGACAATCCTATGTTAGATGGTAGAAATCCTTTCTACGAAATGATGCCAGATTGGTTCTTAATTCCTGGAATTTGTATTGCCACAGGTGCAGCTATTATTGCGTCACAAGCTTTGATTACAGGATCTTTTACATTAATCAATGAAGCTATCAACTTAGGTTTCTGGCCAAGAACATTAATTATTCAACCAAACGAGCACAAAAGCCAAGTTTACATTCCTACAATCAATTTTATGTTATGGGCTGGCTGTGTCTTTATTGTCTTATATTTCCGAGATTCGTCCCATATGGAAGCCGCCTACGGACTTGCTATTACAGTTACCATGTTAATGACGACCTTCTTGTTATCCTATTATCTTAATTATTATACAAAGTTCAACAAAGTATTTATTGTAGCAATTTTGTCGATTTTCGTAGCAATAGAATCATCATTTTTCGTAGCAAATGTTGTCAAATTTGTTGATGGTGGATATTTAGCTTTATTAATGGGATGGCTGTTCTTCATAATAATGTATTGTAGTTTTTATGGAAAAATCCTTAATTCAAGAAACTTAGAATTCGTTAAAATTAAACGTTACGCGAATGTGTTAACAGAATTAAGTGAAGATAAAACAATCAATAAATATTCGACTTTCTTGTTTTACTTAACGAAATCTACCAATCCGAAAAATATCGAGAAATACAGTATTCAATCCATTTTATCAAAACGTCCAAAACGTGCAGATGTCTATTGGTTTGTAAACATTAACCGAGATAGTGAACCTTATACGTTGAGCTATAAAATATTGCCAATTGTCGATCAAAAAATATATCGAATTACATTTAATGTAGGATTTAGAGTTCAACCAAAAACAGAACAATATATCAAAAAAGTAATCAACGATATGTATGCAAATGGAGAATTAGAGTTAAAATACCTGAGTACATGTTTGAAAAAATACAATCAAGATCCTGATATGAAATTTGTTTTGATTGAAAAATTCCCTTCAATTGAGACTAAATTAAGTATGAAAGAATTTTTCACGCTGAAAGTTTATTATTTATTAAAGAAAATAGAATTCAACATTCCGAAATCTTTTGGTCTAGAGAAAAACGACGTTGTTGTAGAACACATTCCTCTTTATATGCACAAACATAATATTGACGATTTAAAAAGAATTCAATAAAAGAATAGAAATCCTGAAAATAATTTTTCAGGATTTTTTTTGTAAATATTTTATAGATTGATAATTATCAAATAATTTTTATAAATTTATATCAATCAACAAGATAAAATATTTATAAAAAATTAAATTATGTTCGAAATTTATCAAGACAAAGCAGGAGAATATCGTTTTCGTTTGAAAGCTAAAAATGGACAAAATATTTTAGCAAGCGAAGGTTATAAACAAAAAGCAAGCTGCGAAAATGGAATTGAATCTGTTCGTAAAAATTCGCAGGATGATTCTAAATACGAATTAAAAGAAGGTTCTTCGGGTAAATGGCATTTCAATTTAAAGGCAACAAACGGGCAAGTAATTGGAACAAGCCAATCGTACGAAACTGAATCTGGCGCTAAAAATGGAATTGCTTCTGTAAAAACAAACGCTGCTGATGCAGAAGTAAAAGAAGTAGAAGGTTAATTACAAACCGTTATAAAAAGCTGAAGCCTTGGATAAATCCAAGGCTCAACCTAATTAACACTAATATGAATTAACACTAAAAACTTATGAAGTAAAATAATGTTCAACTTTATTTTAGATGCGATCTAAGCATCCAAGCAGTTTTTTGATGTTGTTCTAATAAACCAACTAAGAAATCCGAAGTTGAGATATCATGAAACTCATCAATTTCTACTACAGCCTGTGCCAAAAAGTCAATAATAACTTCGTGATCGTGTAGTAAATCAGCAATAAAACTTAAACTATCTTTGTTTTCAGTTTTTCTTGTTTCTGATAAGTGAGCTAACTGCAAATACTCTGCCATAGTTGCTGGTGCATATACATCTTTTTGACGAATTTTTTCTGCAACATCATCTATAACAATTTGTAACTCGTTATATAACAATTCAAAATACACATGTATTGTCTGAAAATCAGAACCTTCTACATTCCAATGTGCATTTCTTGTTTTTAAGTATAAAATATGTTCATCAGCTAATAATTTAATTAAAATATCAGCGATTTTTTGTTTTTTTTCTGGCGATAATAATTTCATATGATTAAATTTTATATTGTCTATTTGATTAACTTTACTAATGCAAATATAGAACCAGAAAACGAATGAATTATAGATTTATCAAATCTTATTTCTATTCTTTTATAATTAAAAACTATGAACGACTCGAATTAACTTAAAATAAATAATGATGTTTACTTAAAAACAGAATTACTATTTTTGATGAGACAAATTTATAGTGGTTTTTTCAATTAGAGCCATTTTTAAAAGTTAAAAATTAATTAAATTTCTATGAAAAAGTTTCTTTTATTTATCATTTCTTTAACCCTAAGCAATACTGCTTTTTCTCAAATTAATCAAAATCAAACGCTTAGTAATAATTGGCGTTTTGGAGGTGGTTTGGGACTATCTTTTGGGAATAACAGCTATTTTGGGTTTAATATTTCTCCAAGTGTTGGATATATGGTTGCAAACAATTTAGAATTGGGTGCCACGGCAGGTTATCAGTATGCGAAAGATGACTATGTAAAACAAAATTTGTTTAATGTTGGTCCTTACATTAACTTTTTTCCAATCGAGAACATTTTCTTGAGAGCCAACTATATGTACTACACAGGAAAACAAAAGTACAACGATCGTACGCCATACTACAACAGTATTTATGAAGCTGACATGGACGAATCTGCGTTATGGTTGGGAGCTGGATATCAATCGAGTGGACCAGTAAGATTTCAAGCTGGCGTGATGTACAATGTTTTATATAAAGAAAACGAAAGTATATTCTCTTCAGGATTACAACCTTTTATGGGTGTTTCAATCGGATTATAAGTCATAAAAAAATCCATCTAAAAATTTTTAGATGGATTTTTTTATATTTATTTCAATTCGACTTTCAAGAATTTTCCTGTTACACTTTTCGGATTCTTAATGATTTCTTCTGGCGTTCCTTCTGCCACAATTTTTCCACCTTTGCTCCCTCCGTCTGGACCAATATCAATCACATAATCAGCTAATTTTATCACATCCAAATTATGTTCGATAATGATAACAGTATTTCCAAATTCTACAATTTTATTGATTACTTTCATCAGCACATTAACATCTTCAAAATGCAAACCTGTTGTGGGTTCATCTAAAATATAAATTGTTTTTCCTGTTTGTTTTTTAGCCAATTCTGTTGCTAATTTCACACGTTGCGCCTCTCCTCCACTCAATGTTGTAGACTGCTGACCAAGCGTAATGTAACCCAAACCTACATCTTGCAACATTTTGACATAACGATATATTTTCGGAATCGCTTCAAAGAATTCTACCGCTTCATTTACCGTCATTTCTAACACATCCGAAATCGATTTTCCTTTGTAACGAACCTCCAACGTCTCACGATTAAAACGTTTTCCATTACATGTTTCACATTCGACATGAATATCAGGTAAGAAATTCATTTCAATCACACGCAAACCTGCTCCTTGACAAGTTTCACAACGCCCACCTTTTACATTAAATGAAAAACGTCCAGGCTTGTAACCTCTAATTTTGGCTTCAGGTAAATTTGTAAACAACGTACGAATATCAGAGAAAATCCCTGTATAAGTCGCAGGATTAGAACGAGGCGTACGACCAATTGGGGATTGATCCACTTCGATTACTTTATCTAAATGCTCTAAACCTTCAATTTTTTTGTAAGGCATCGGATCTTTTTCTGCTCTAAAGAAATGTTGATTCAGAATTCTGTACAATGTTTCATTAATCAATGTTGATTTTCCAGAACCCGAAACACCCGAAACCACAACCAATTCCCCCAAAGGAATGGTAAGATTTACATTTTTTAGATTATTTCCTGATGCACCAAAAAGTTTCAATTCTAATCCATTACCTTTTCTTCGTTCTTTTGGAACTTCGATTTGCAACTGATTGTTTAAATATTTTGATGTTAATGTATTTGATTTCAACATTTGTTCCGGCTCTCCTTCCCAAACAATTTGACCGCCATTTTTCCCTGCTTTTGGTCCAACATCAACTACATAATCCGATTCTAAGATCATGTCTTTGTCGTGTTCTACAACCAAAACTGAATTTCCGATATCGCGCAATTTCTTCAACGAATCAATCAATCTGACATTATCGCGTTGATGCAAACCAATACTTGGTTCATCTAAAATATACAACACATTCACCAGTTGAGAACCAATTTGAGTAGCCAAACGAATTCGCTGTGCTTCGCCTCCTGAAAGGGTTCTTGAAGAACGATTAAGACTCAAATAATCTAATCCGACATCTAATAAAAAAGATAAACGTGTATAAATTTCTTTCAGAATCTCGTGCGCAATTTGTTGTTGATTCGAAGTCATCGAAACTGGCGCATTTTCAATCCATTTTTGCAACGATTGAAGATCCATTTCCGCAACTTCACCAATATTTTTATTGTCAATTCGGAAGAAAAGAGATTCTTTTTTAAGGCGTTTTCCTTCGCAAGTTGGACAAATAACTTTCTTTCCAAACTTTTTGCTAATCGAACTTGAAGACGGATTATTTTTATCTTCCATTATTTCAGAAAGAAATTCATTCAATCCTTCAAAATCAATTTTATATGTTTTTTTGACTGAGGCAAATTTAAGATCGACATTCAAAGTTTCCTTTAAACCGTTCATTACATCATCAATCAATGCTTGAGGAAGTTTTTTGAATGCTACTTTCTGGTCTATATTATGTTTGACAAAAATCGCTTCCAATTGTTTTTCTATTCGAGAAGATGATTTTAAAGCTTCAAATAATTCTTCCAAATTATCAAACAACGATTTGTCTTGATCTTGAAATAATTTTTCGTGATTAACCACTTTCAACTCTCCTAGACCTGTACAAGTTGGACAAGCACCTTTTGGTGAATTGAACGAAAATGTATTCGGTTCTGGCAACGCATATGACATCCCTGTCGATGGACACATTAACGAACGAGAAAAGAATTTGGTTTCATTGGTTTCGTAATCCAAAATCATCGTAATTCCGTTTCCTTGCTGCATTGCATGATCGATACTTGAACGCAAACGTTGATCATTCACCTTATCATTCAGCAACATTTTATCCACCATCAATTCAATATCATGCGTTTTGTAGCGATCTAACATCATTCCTGGTGCAATATCTTTCAACTCCCCATCAATGCGCATTTCAAGAAAACCTTTTTTAGAATATGTCACAAAAACCTCACGATAATGACCTTTTCTTGAACGTACAATTGGTGCTAAAATCGCAATTTTCTTTCCACTGTATTGTGCACGGATCAACTCAATGATTTGCTCTTCTGTGTAAGCAACCATTTGTTCGTTTGTTTCGACAGAAAAAGCCGTTGACGCACGCGCATACAACAAACGAAGAAAGTCATAAATTTCTGTAATTGTACCAACAGTAGAACGCGGATTTTTATTGGTCGTTTTTTGCTCAATCGCAATAACTGGTGACAAACCATCAATTTTATCAACATCTGGACGTTCCAAACCTCCCAAAAATTGACGCGCATAAGCCGAAAAAGTTTCGATATAACGACGTTGTCCTTCTGCATAAATCGTATCAAAAGCCAACGAAGATTTTCCACTTCCACTTAAACCCGTGATTACCACAAGCTCGTTTCGAGGAATCTTTACATCAATATTTTTTAGATTATGTTCACGTGCACCGTAAACTTCAATAAAATCTTTGTCCATGTTCGTTTGTAAGAAGTTGCAAAAATACAAAAAAAGCCACATTTCTGTGGCTAAGTGTACTTTAAAAATTGTTAATTCTTAAGTATTTATTGTTTTTTAATTGGAATATAAATTCGAGAAATTAGTTTTAAACTATCTGTTTCCTTCGGATCGTTTAACATAATTTCTAATTGCTTTGTATCCAATTGTAGTTTTTTCGATTTTGCATAATTCTTCATTTTTTCGATTGTTTGTGCACGTTTAGAACGAGGTCCTAAATGCAATGTTAACAAATAATCTCCACCAGGAACAACCACTTTTTTCATCTCTTTTTGTAAAGGCAAATCTTCTATTAATTGTATTCCAGCAAAAAATGTTGTCTTATCTTTTTCTTTATCAAAATCAGTAAAATAGACATATGGGAAACCTAAATCGAAATCAAAACCACCTTCATCTTTATTCATTAATGATTTATAAATCACCTCAAAAGCGCCATCCACTTTATCCATTATATCTTTTTCTGCTAAACTTGACTGCTTACGAATTGCTAATAAATTTGTTCGACCTAATTCTACAATTCGATATTCACCATAATTCAATCGACCTTCTTTTTGATCCTTATCTAATCTAACTTTCACTTTTTGATTGAGGTTATCCAAAGATTTTTCAAATTTAGATTCAGGATTTTTGAAAAAAGCAAAATAGCGGTAGAAATAAGGAATTTCTTGACTTAAATAATTCAATTTCGCTGTTGTTTTCCCATTTTCTTGTTGTTCAAATTTGACATTAAGACTATCTAATTTTTCCCAACCATCATATTTTATCGTATAATTGACGAAACGATTTATCGAAAAATTTTCAATCGTTACTTTTCCAGAAGCAATTGAAGCATCTTCAGAATCCCAAATCATATAATTTTCGTCCTCTTCTTTTGTATTAGAAAATTTCTTGATTGTTAAAGAATCCGCAGCTGTAAATTGTTGCCATTTCGAAAATTGACGAAGATTATAAAATTCGTCGTACACCAACCCAACAGGGGCATCAAATTCATATTGCATTTCTTCATCGAAACGACTAGGTAAAACGATTGGCAATAAAGCTAAAACCGCAATAATGATTACTAAAAAAAGATTTATTTGTTTCATTTACAAAATTGATTGTACAAAAATAGAAATACTTTGTAGGACTCTTAATATTAATCTGAATTAATCTGTTAAAAATAGTATATTTGAGTAAATAATATAAACTTATGGACTTTACAAATTTAATTCAAGGTGCAATGGGACAACAAATTGTTGGTTCTGCTGCAAAACAATTAGGGATTAATGAATCTCAAGCTCAAACTGCTGTTGCAGCAGCTGTACCTTTTTTATTGTCTGCTTTAAATAAAAATGCACAAGGCGGAGGTGCTGAAGGAATTTCGAATGCTTTGAATCAACATGACGGAAGTATTTTGGATAATCTTTCTGGATTTTTAGGTCAAGGAGGAAATCAACAAGATGGATTAGGAATTTTAGGTCACGTTTTAGGAAATAAACAACAAAATGTAGAATCTGCAATTTCTCAACAATCTGGATTGAACACAGCACAAGTTACTCAAATTTTAGCGTTAGTTGCACCAATTGTAATGGGCTATTTGGGTAAACAAAAACAGTCTGCTGGATTAGATTCAAATGGAATTGCTGGTTTATTAGGCGGTTTAGTTGGTGGTTCTACAACTCAAACAAACCAAAGTGGAGTAAATTTAGGTGGTTTCGAAAAATTACTAGACCAAGATGGTGACGGACAATTAGGAATTGGAGATGCCATGAGTTTATTGGGTGGATTTTTCAAAAAATAAGCCTTGTCTTAAACTGAATAAAAATACAAAATTTATTAAGCAGGAAATTTTCCTGCTTTTTTTGTTTCAAAAATTATCAACCTAAAGATTCTGAGTAGTCAAAATTATCAACTTCATAAATATTAAAAGTTTAATTTAAAAAATATGTTATTTTTTTTATTGTTAATTGTAATTTTATCAATAATCAAACACAAATAGCATGGATACTTTATTTTACTCAGAAAAATTCATTCAAAGAATTAAATCAAAAAACCCAAACGAAAAAGAATTTTTACAAGCAGTTGAAGAAGTTTCCGAAACCATTTTACCATTTGTAGAAGAAAATCCTAAATACAAGAAATTCAAAATTCTTGAAAGAATTGCAGAACCAGAACGCATTATTCAGTTTAGAGTAACTTGGGTTGATGACAAAGGCGAAATCCAAATCAACAAAGGTTATCGTGTACAAATGAACTCTGCAATTGGTCCTTACAAAGGCGGTTTGCGCTTTCATCCATCTGTTAATCTATCTATTCTTAAATTCTTAGCTTTTGAACAAGTTTTCAAAAATAGCTTGACAACATTACCTATGGGTGGCGGAAAAGGTGGTTCTGATTTTGATCCAAAAGGAAAATCTGACATGGAAATTATGCGCTTCTGCCAATCTTTTATGAGCGAATTATCTCGTCATATTGGTGCAGATGTAGATGTTCCCGCGGGTGATATTGGTGTTGGAGGACGAGAAATTGGTTATTTATTCGGTCAATACAAACGAATGCGAAACGAATTTACAGGTGTTTTAACTGGAAAAGGTTTGGAATATGGCGGTTCTTTGATTCGTCCTGAAGCAACTGGTTACGGTTTATTATATTTTGTAGAATGTATGTTAGCCGAAAAAAAAGAAACCTTAAAAGGAAAAACGGTTTCTATTTCTGGCTCTGGAAATGTTGCACAATATGCTGCTGAAAAGTCTCTAGAATTGGGTGCTAAAGTGGTAACACTTTCTGATTCTTCTGGATATATTTATGATGAAGATGGTTTTGACACAGAAAAATTAAAGGTCATTTTCAAAATTAAAAATGATAATTATGACAGAATCTCAAAGTATGTTGATTATTATCCAAATGCTAAATTTTTCTCTGACCAAAACCCTTGGAAAGTCCCTTGTGATATAGCTTTGCCATGTGCAACACAAAACGAATTGGATTTGCAAGATGCGCAAACTTTACATCTCAATGGTTGCAAATTGGTTGCCGAAGGTGCAAATATGCCAACAACTCCCGAAGCGGTTCATTATTTTTTGGATCATCAAATTTTATACGGACCTGGTAAAGCTGCAAATGCCGGTGGTGTTGCGACTTCTGGATTGGAAATGTCTCAAAATTCGATTCGTCAAAATTGGAACAGAGAAAAAGTAGATTATCGATTGAAAGAAATTATGATAAAAATTCATCACCAATGTAAAAAATATGGAAAAGGCGAATTTCAAGAAAATATAAATTATTACAAAGGCGCTAATATAGCTGGTTTCGTAAAAGTTGCCGATGCTATGATTGCTCAAGGAATATAAAAATCCATTTATAAAATTCGGTTCCCTTTACTGAATTTAGAATTCAATTGTTTGTTATTAAAGCTGAACTTCTGTTCAGCTTTATTTTTTTAGAGAGGAAAATTAATTTTAAACCCAATTCCACGAACAGATTCAAATTTTATCGTTTCATCGTTCTGAAAATATTTGCGCAAACGTGTCATAAAAACATCTAAACTTCTACCCATAAAATAATCGTTTTCGCCCCAAATTTTTTCTAAAATCTCTTTACGGCTCACTAATTTTTGATTATTCTGAATCAAGAAACTCAACAATTCTGCTTCTTTTTCTGTTAACTGAAATTTTTCTTCTTGATAAGATAATTGCAATTGATTTGGATGAAAAACATAAGTTCCAATTTTAATCAATTCTTCTAAAACAGGTTGATTTCGTTTCAAAATATTTTTTATTCTCAAAACCAATTCTTCAGGATCGCAAGGTTTTGTAATATAATCATCTGCACCTAATTTCAGACCTAAAACCCGATCAAAACTTTGCGCTTTAGCAGTCAAAAACAAATATGGAATTGTAATGGTTTCGGCTAATTTCTTCGCCAAGGAAAAACCATCAATTTCGGGTAACATGACATCAAAAATGATTAATTGAGCTGATTCCAACGATTCTATTTCCTTCAATAGTTTTTGTGGATGATCAAACCAAGTCACTTCAAAATCAGAAAATTCTAGATATTGTTTGAGAACAGTTCCCAAATCTTGATCATCTTCTACTAAAATTAATTTAGTTTTCATTCGGCAAAATGATTAAAAATTGAACACCTTTGTCTTTATTATTCTGAACGTTAATTGTTCCTAAATATCGTTCGATTGTATTCTTGACCAAAAATAATCCAACACCCAAACCGCTTACATTTTGGTTAATAGAACGATTCACACGATAATATTTATCAAAAATAAGAGGCAAATCATTGGTTGGAATTCCAATTCCATTATCCGAAAAATTCAATGTTATTTTTTTTTGAAATTTAAAATCTAATACAATTTCAGTAGCTCCATATTTGACTGAATTTTCAATTAAATTCTGAGCAATTTGTTTAAAATCGTTTGTTTTCAGTACATTATTTTTCTCGAAAATACTTTGATTAATAAGTTTAATTTCTGGATATTGAAGTTGAATCTTTTGGATAATTTCATTCAAAATAACCTCATCTAACAATTCAGAATTTTCGTCATTTTTCACAAAAATAGAATCAACAGTTTGCTCCAAACGATTAATTTGTCTGTTCATCATTTGTTGCGTTTCTGGATGTTGAACTTGATGCAAAGCAAATTTCATCGTCGTAATTGGCGTATTCAATTCATGCGCAATAGAGTCTATTGTCAAATGTAATTGATTGATTTTTTCTTCTTGTTTCGATAAATTTTTAAGACTTTTCCAATACAAAAAGACAATTAATCCAACAATCAACAAACTCACAATGATTAAAGGAATAATTTTCTTGAGAATTAAAAATTTCAAATTCAGTAATTCAAAATCTGTCTTTCCTCTAATTTTATATTTATGACGTTCATTTTTATTAATTCCTAAATCAGAATCTGTTTGATTACTAATATCATCCGATGACCAAACACTTTGATTAATATTAGTTGGTTTCGCAATTTTATTTGTCGTTTCGTAAATCACATACTTTTTCTTTGGCAATAATTCTTTATGATTCAATTCATCATAAACCGAATAAACATCTGTACGAAGCGCTATTTCAAAATTATTTTCCTTAGAATAAACGTCTAATAGAGAATCTACAATTGGCGTATAAATCTCATAATTATAATCTACTTTCGTTCGAATTATTTGTAATTCATCAAACTGTTTTTTTTCATCATGATTCAGTTTTTTGAAATAATCTAAAATCTTATCATCATTAGAATCTGTTTCATATTTTGACATAAAATTCATCACTTTAACTCCAATTTCACACGCCTCTTTATTCATATCTTTCTCAATCAATCGATACAAATTGTAGATATAATACCCTTGCAATGCAACCAAAACGATCAATGCAAAAGAGAAAATAAATGTATAATGTTTTTTAGATAATTTCATAAGCTTTCCATCAATTCAAAAATACATTGTTTTCGCACATAAATTACACATTAACTCATCGTTAACCGTTCATTAACCAAGTAAAATCGAAACTTGAAAGAGATTTGTTAAAAATCTGAACCATGAAAATAGTAATAACATTTTTTCTGCTACTTCCAAATTTAATTTTTGCACAAATTATTTCTGGAAAAATTATCGATGAGCAAAATCAACCAATCAAAAATAGTTCTATTGAAGTTGAAATTCCTTCACAAGATCCAATTGTAGCTGAATCGAATGAAAATGGCGAATTTAATTTTGAGCTTCATCAAGCACAATCATTTACAATTTACATTAAAGAATTTGGTTACCAAGAATTTGAAAAGACATATCAAGCTAACTCAGAAAACTCTTTGATTATTACGCTTCAAAAAGATGAAACAATTAACTTAAAAGACGTTGTTTTTTCTAGTCAAAAACCTTTGTTGAAACGAAAAATTGATCGAATAGAATTTAATGTCGAAAATACGCCTTTGCAAAATTTAAGTGCTTGGGATATCGTGAAAAACACGCCAAATGTTCTTCTAAAAAATGAACAGTTAAGTGTGAGAGGAAATACGCAAATTTTAGTCACAATTAATGATAAAAAAACATTAATGTCCCAAGATGATTTGAAACAATTGTTGGAAAATACTGATGGTGCAACAGTTTCTTCGGTTGAAGTCATTACCAATCCGCCTGCAAAATATGAAGCTTCTGGAAGCGCGATTATAAATATTAAAATGAAGAAAAATGTGCTTTCTGGTTACAAAGGACAAATTGCGACACGTTATCATCAATCTATTTATAGCAAAGGAATGCTGGGTACTACCCAATCTTACAATACAGAAAAATGGCAATTGACAGGAAGTTATTATTTTGTGAATGGAAAATATGTTCGCAAGAATTTTGATGTAACAACTTATGAAAAAGATCAGACACGCTGGGAAAGTGACATGATTCGTCGAACAGTTGCGAAACAACAACATATTTACAACTTTGCTTCTCAATATTCAATTGATAGTTTACAGAATTTTCAGTTTGGAATAAATGGTTCTAGAAATCCTGCTTCAATTGGGAATTATAACGTTCCGACAAATATTTACAATACAACAAATAATCAACTTGAATCATTTTATAAAACACAAAATCATCGTCGCGAAGCTTCAAATAATTTTAATACGTATTTGGTTTATGACAAAAAAATTGCGAAAAATAATTTGACTTGGAGTAACAATTTTAGTCATCGTTATTACAAAGAAAATCAAGATGTTTTAACAAAACTGAATTTCAAGGATAAACCTTATGAAGAAAATCGTTTTTTGAGTGCTGCACTTCAAAAATTGAATCTATTTTCTACACAAATTGATTATAGTTTCACTAATGAAAATTTCGGCTTGGAAGCGGGAGCGAAATATAGTTTTGTGAAGAATGATAATGATTTAGATTTCTTTGAGTCGATTCAAAATCAAATCGAATATCAACCCGAAAAAAGTAATATTTTTGATTACAAAGAACAGATTTTTGCGTTGTATATTTCTGGAAATTACAAATGGAAAAAATGGGAAGCAAAAGCTGGTTTGAGATCTGAAACAGCTCTTATAAATACGATTTCTGATAATCCAATTAGCCAAAATAAACGAACAAACACCGATCTTTTTCCAACTTTATACGTCATGTATAATTTTGAAAATACTGGACAAATTGGTTTGAATTATGGAAAAAGAATTGATCGACCAGATTATAATTTCTTGAATCCTTCAAAATCATATTACAATCTGTTTTCTTATTTTCAGGGCGATGCCAATGCAATTTCTACGATTATTCACAATTTGAGTTTATCTTACACTTTGAAAGATTGGAATTTTGAAGCCTATTATCGATACGAGAAAAATCCAGCGATGGAAATTTCTATTCAAAATCCTGAAACTTTCGAAACAGTTTATCATTTTACAAACATCAAAAATGGAGAAGCTTTTGGAGCAAATCTTTCGAAAAATTTTAATCTAAAATCGTGGTGGAAACTGAATTTATTTACATTTGTGGAATATAATCAAAATTATTTTTTCGGACCAGATCAACAACAATACAAAAATGATGTGTTTACTTATTATATTTCTTTAAGCACTCAATTGGATTTAGACAAAGCAAAAACATTTAATATTTCGACAGGATATCATTATAATTCCCCAGCTATTCAAGCTTCATTTGATATTAGTTCTTCTCAAAATACATATTTGATTTTAAACAAAAAAATATGGGATAAACGTTTTGAAATTGGTTTGGTTTTCAATGATATTTTTAAAACTGATCGCAATACGATTTCTACGAAATACGCAAACCAAAATCAATATTTCAAAGATTATCGCGATACACAATATTTTATGTTGAATTTGAAATACAATTTCGGAAACCAGAAAGTAAAAGAAGCGAAACAAGCGGAAAAAACTGCAGAACAAAATAGAATTTAGCGTTACAAAAAAAACTTAAGTTTTATTAAATTTGAGGAAAAGCAATAAAATGAATTCAGTAAAAATCATTCGAACAAATTCTTCTAACAAAGATTTTCAAGAATTGGTAACAGAATTAGATAAAGATTTAGCGATAAGAAATGGCGAATTTCATTCTTTCTTTTCGCAATACAATAAAGTTGACAAAATAAATCACGTTGCTATCGCCTATTTAAACGAAAATCCTGTTGGTTGTGGCGCTATAAAACATTATTATGATACAACGATGGAAGTGAAAAGAATGTATGTAAATCCTGATTTTAGAGGAAATAGAATTGCAGCTAAAGTTCTGAATGAGTTAGAAAATTGGGCAATCGAATTAAATTATGAACGATGTATTTTGGAAACCGGATTGAAACAACCCGAAGCAATCGCGTTGTATGAACGATGTGATTACACAAGAATCGAAAATTACGATCAATACAAAGACATCGAAGAAAGTGTTTGTTATGAAAAAATATTGAAATAGAAAAGCTGAGCGATGCTCAGCTTTTTTATTATTTATTAGATTCTTTTACCATTTTGTTCATTTCGGATGCCGTAATTTCACCATCCATAATCATGTACATTTGTTGATCATCGCTGTTAATACTCATCAACACATTTTTAAAAACTTTCGCATTTGCATTTTCCGTTAAAAAGCGAATTTTACTTCCGTCCTTATTTATCGACATCAATTTTTCGAAATAGATTATTTTTTCAAGAAAACAGTTCCTCCAGCTTGCGCTTTTGGAAAAATTGTAACATCAGCAATTTGTACATGTTCTGGTTGTTGCAACAAATACTCTATTGCATTTGCAATATCCTCTCCAGCCAATGGTTCAAAACCTTTGTATACATTATCCGAAAGTTCTTGATTTCCTTTGAAACGAACCAAAGAAAATTCTGTTTCTACCGCTCCTGGCGCAATATTGGAAACTTTGATTCCGTAAGGTAACAAATCATAACGCATTCCTTTGCTTAACGATTCTACCGCCGCTTTCGACGCACAATATGTTCCTCCATTTGGATAAACTTCTTTTCCCGCAATCGAAGAAAGGTTGATGATATGAGCATTTGATGATTGTTTAAGAATTGGAATAATTGCTTTCGAAACGTAAATTAATCCTTTTACATTGATATCAATCATTGCTTCCAAATCCTCCAAATCAGCTGTATCAAAAGGTGCTAATCCGTGCGCATTTCCCGCATTATTGATTAAAACATCAATATTTTTCCACTCATTTTCTAAACTTTCTACTGCATTAAAAACAGCTTCCTTGTCTCGAACATCAAATTGAATGGTTTTTACTTCCGTAATTTGACTCAATTCTGCCTGAATTTCATCTAATCGTTCTTGACGACGCCCACACAAAATTAAACGATAATTTGGTGCTAATTTCTTTGCTGTCGCCATTCCTATGCCAGATGTTGCTCCGGTTATGAAGACTGTTCTTTTCATTTTCTTAAATAATTAAAAGTGCTTTTTTAAGACCGTCTAAGATACAAGCTAAAAAGAAATTAAAAAATGATTTATCCTGTTTTCGTTCGATATTTTCTACTTTTTCTTCTTTCATTTTTCCACGAGAATCATTCTTTACCGCTGCATTTCCAACTGCTGATAATAATTTCCTTTTCGAACCATCATCACGCAAAACATTCACTTTCAAATTTTGATAATCTATTCCAAAATTTCCTCCAGCAACTTTATCATTTCCATCAAAATTAAATTTTATTTGATTGAAAAATCCATCAACAGAAACCTTAAGATATGGTTTCACAAAAGGATCGAGATTTTTTGCAGGAAGTTTTGAAATTGAACCATTGATATTAAATTTCTCTGAACGATTCATTGGATTAAATGTCCAATTTGCACGCAAATCTCCATTCATAAATTCTGAATGCCAATCAACATCAACGTTTGGTAAAGATATTTTACGATAACCCGAATTGACATTTTTAACCCTTGCATTTATCGACGAAAACGTCAATTTTCCTGTTCCAATACTTTTAGCCGTTTCCTCTTCATATTCTAATTTAGAGTTGACCAATTGCAACTGTTTCACCCCTAAATCGAATTTCATTTCACGTAATTTTTGTGAAAACATTGTTTTACGTTTTGTGTCATCAGGTGGAACCAAACTTCTATAAATATTTGCATAAAGCTGGTTCAATTTTATTTGATTCGCTTTCAAGAAAAAATCTTTTGAAGGCGAAATTCCCCATTGTATACCGTTTCCTTGCAATTGTTTCACAGAAACAGTATACAAATCAGCTTGTTTTTGCAAAGATGCAGTATATGCTTTTCGAGTAAGTTTTGGTGTCAATTTTAATTGATTTAACGTCAAATTTCCATTCTGAAACTGCAAAGCTCCAGTAGTCATCTTATATATTTTTCCTAAATCAAAATCGATTCCCGAAGATTTCAGTAATACAGATTTATAAGAAAAAGGAATCGCTTCTTGAATTGTTTTTGGATCAACATTAATTTGATTAAACGCTAACTGAATTTGCTTCAATGTTAAATTCGGCGTTTTTTGTTGATAAGGAATCACATCTAAATGTCCATTTACCAACGAAATTTTATCGACTTTTATAACATCGTTAAATTCTTTTGACGTTTTTCCTTCTCGTTGCGCCACTCGTCTTGGCTGTCCATAAATTGTAAATTTTGGATTTTTGAAAATAACCTGATTGATTCGAAGTTCTTTCCCATAATCATTTTTCAATCCTAAAACCGTCAAATTAACATTATTGAAATCAAATTTTTGAGAAGCTATAAAACGCGATTGCTTGATTTGAATTGTATCAATTCCAAGGTTAAAATTAATCAAGAACTTTTCTGTTGCTTTTTCAACTTTCTTCGCAATAACTTTTTCATTCTTTTGATCGATGATTTTCACATTTACCTCATCCAATTTGATTGAATTGGTATGAAAATAAAAATCACCATTTTTGATTCCCCAACTGTTATTATTCAACGTCAAAATTGGCGCTTCGACATCTAATAATGTGTTTGATTTTGTATAATTTCGATTAAATTGATTTTTTGAAATTAATGGTTTCATTTTGAAATTTTTCAGAATCAATTTCTTTTCAGTTAAATCAAAATTAGATGCTGTTAACGTGTGCATTTCATTCAATCGATAATACATCGAATCCAACTTAATACGGAAAGTTTTATAATCAATCGGAATATCATTTGTGCGTGTCAACGCATTCATTTTTATTCCTTCGATATTTAACGCCACATTATTTATTGCATATTTTACCGTTTTTGCATTCGAGAAGAGTGAACGAATTTTACCATTTTCTATTTGTAATTTTTTGATATTAATTAACTCCGCATCTTCCGTTTTTATGCTTACTTTTTTAGTTGATTGTTTCTCAACTTTATTCTCAGGTTTGGCAGAAATAATGGCAATTTTTGGATTTTTGAATTTGATTAAATCTGTTTTAAAATATAATTTATCTTCTGAAGTAAATCCCCAATCCATCTTAGAAAGCGAAAGAAGTGGTGATTCAATATCCAATAAATCATTTTCAGAATCGTTTGGAACGTACATTTTTCCGTTCATTTTAAGTGGTTTCATCAAGAAATTATCCAACTCAAAATCAGTTTCATTAAAACGAACTTTTCGTGCTCTAATCAATTGTTGATCTTTAACCACAAAAAACATCGAATCTAATTTAATATCAAAAGCAGAATATCTGAACGGAATTTTTTTGTCCGCTGTTCGCTCATTGAAACGAACACCGTCAAAATCAATCGAAAAATTAGAAACATTTGCAATATGTTTTTTCCCTGATTGAGAATACAAATTGAATTCGCCGTTGTTTATATTTACATTGGAAACATCAATACTTTGACCAACTTTGGATTGCGCTGTATCTTTTTTGACCGAATCTTTTTTCTCTTTAAGATAATAATTTACAGAGGGATTATTGATGTTGATTGAATATGCTGTAACTTCTTTTTTGGTAATTAATTTTATAAAATTGATACCGACAACATTTATTTCTTTCACTTTTCCTGTTGCATCAATCGAATCCTTTATCAACAAAGAATCTTTTGGAGAAACTTCAACATTTTTTAGTGATAAAGACGAATTAAAAATAGAAAAGCTCAAATCTTCGTAAGTCAGATTATAAGCCGTATCGTTTTTTTCTGCAATGATTTTTGGAAGTCGATCATTCAGAAAATAGGAGATGTAAAAACTTAAAATAAAAAGTACCGCAATAATAGAAATTAAAGCGATACCTATTTTTTTTATCCAACGGTTTTTAATCATTGATATAGTTTGGTTAACAGTCTTAAGAACAATTATTATACCAGATATAACAAAATGTTAAATTTATTCGTTGATATCGTAGATTTCTTTGATATTTTCTAAGATTTTATCGAAGTTTAAATTCAAATCAATTAATTTCCCAGTAAACAAATCGAACACCCAACCGTGTACTTCCAATCCATTTTCCATAGCACGTTGCACGAAAGGATTTTTTACCACATTTACACATTGTTCTTGTACATTTAACTCTACCAAACGATTATAGCGCATTCCTTCGTTTTCGATTGCATTTAATTCTTCTGAATGTAAACGATAAACATCTCGAATATTACGCAACCAAGGATTCATCATTCCTAAATCTTTCGGAATCATTGCAGATTTAATCCCTCCACAATTATAATGTCCACAAACTATAATATGTTTCACTTTTAGGTGTTCTACCGCATAGTCTAAAACAGAAGTGGTATTCATATCCAAACTAATTACCATATTAGCAATATTGCGGTGTACAAAAACCTCACCTGGCTCCGCTCCCAACAACTCTTCTGCCGTCACACGACTATCCGAACAACCAATGTAAAGCACTTCTGGATTTTGACCAGCCGAAAGCTTATCAAAATATTGCTCGTCTTGTCCTAAACGTTTATTTACCCACTCTTGGTTGTGTTCAAAAACTTTTTCTAAATTCATAATTTTCTAAATTACATCTTGTACTTCTGGATGTTTACCAACATAAACGCTCACATAACTACAAAATGGAATGATTTTCAACTGATTTTTTCTTGCGTAATCTACAGCTTCTAACACTAATTTTTCGGCCAAACCTTGTCCTCTCAATTCGGGATTAACACCTGTATGATTAATCAACATTTGTTTTTCTTTCAGCATAAAAGTTAATTCACCAACTTCTTTATTATTCTCATCAAGAAGTATAAAAACTCCATTTTTTCCTTCTAAATTCAATTCAATTTTCATAGAATAGTATTTTAAATTCAAATTAATCTTTTTGGATGAGATTTGGTCAAAAAGATTTGTTAAAAGTCTCGATATACAAGACAAATTTACGGGTGAAAAGTTTTTAATTCAAAGAAAATTTAAACAAATAATAACAATCAATTTACAATCATCTTTCTATTTGATAATCAACAACAAGCCATTCTATATAATATTTAATGTATAGGTTTGAGTTTTTTACTTGATTATTTATTACATTTGTTAGATATTTTAAGGAAATATTCTTCATATGAAATTTATTGTATCGAGCAACACGTTATTAAAAAATGTTAACTTAATCGGAGGGGTTATAAACTCTAATAATACTTTACCAATCCTTGATAATTTTTTATTCGAATTGGATGGTAGCCAATTAACTATCACTGGTTCTGATTTAGAAACAACAATTTCAACAACTTTAGAAGTTGAGTCTAATGATAATGGAAAAATTGCAATTCCATCAAAAATCTTAACTGACACGTTGAAAACTTTCCCTGCGCAACCGCTTACTTTTATCCAAAAAGAAGGAAATACGTTGGAAATTGTTTCAGAACAAGGAAATTATCAGTTAGCATTCGAAGACGCAAACGAATATCCTCAAACGCCAGATATCGAAGACGCAAGCTCTACAACACTTAGTGCAAGCATTTTATCAGAAGCAATTATCAAAACTATTTTTGCGACAGGAAACGACGAATTACGTCCAATTATGACAGGAGTCTTCTTCCAAGCAAATGCAGATATTTTCCGTTTTGTTGCTACAGATGCGCATCGTTTGGTAAAATATACTCGCAATGGCTTAGACAATTTACAAGCTGCTGAATATATTATGCCGAAAAAACCACTTAACTTATTGAAAAATATTTTAGGAGGAAATAATGACGATGTAACAATCGAATATAACAATACAAATACACGTTTTTCATTCCAAAACATCGTGTTAACTTGTCGTTTGATTGATGGTAAATATCCTAATTATGAAGCGGTAATTCCAAAAGAAAATCCAAATGTATTAACGATTAACAGAAACTTATTCTTGACATCTTTGAAACGTGTGGCAATTTTCTCTAACAAAACAACAAACCAAGTTCGATTAAAATTAGTTGGAAATTCATTGACAATTTCTGCTGAAGATATCGATTTTGCAAACAAAGCAGAAGAAAGACTTCCTTGTGATTACAACGGAACTGATTTACAAATCGGTTTCAATTCTCGTTTCTTAATCGAAATGTTGAACAATTTACAATCAGAAGAAATAACATTAGAAATGTCTGAACCGAATCGTGCAGGAATCATCAAACCAGTTGATGGACTAGAAGATGGCGAAGAAATCTTAATGCTAGTTATGCCAGTTATGTTAAACGCATAATCAAAAAGAATACATAAAATTCATTTATACAATACAATGAAAATTTCATACAATTGGCTAAAAACCTACATTGATACAGATATCACACTTGATGAAGTGTCTTCAACACTTACAAGTACGGGTCTAGAAGTTGAAGGTGTAGAACAAGTAGGTGGAGCTAAAAATTATTTGGAAACCGTATTAGTTGGTAAAGTTTTATCAGCTGTGCCACATCCAAACGCAGATAAATTAAGAGTTACTAAAATAGATTTAGGAGACGGAAAAGAAACGCAAATTGTTTGTGGAGCTCCTAATGTTGCAGAAGGTCAAAATGTTCCTGTTGCAACTGTCGGAACGGTTTTACCTTCACCAGATGGTGAATTTAAAATCAAGAAGGCAAAAATTCGTGGTGAAGAATCTTTCGGAATGATTTGTTCTGAAGTAGAATTAGGAATTGGTACAGATCATTCTGGTATTTTAGTTTTACCAGAAGATTTAAAACCTGGAACTTCTACGTTCGACCTATTCGGAAAAAATGATGAAGTTGACCACGAAATCGAAATTGGTTTAACGCCAAATCGTGCGGATGCAATGTCACATTTTGGTGTAGCGCGTGATTTACATGCGGCCCTTAAAACTCGTGATATCGCGTCAACATTCAAAACATATGATGTATCAAATTATCCTACGACAGATTTCGGAAAAAATCCTATTTCTATCGAGGTTAAAGATACAGAAGCAGCGCCTCGTTATGCAGGTGTTTACTTAAAAAATGTAAAAGTTGCTGAGTCGCCAGATTGGTTAAAAAATCGTTTAAAAGTTATAGGATTATCGCCAATTAATAATGTGGTTGATATTACCAATTACATTTTACACGATTTAGGACAACCTTTACATGCTTTTGATGCAGCTAAAATTGAAGGAAATAAAGTAATCGTTCAGAAATTAGCAGAAGGAACAAAATTCACAACTTTAGATGGCGTTGAACGTACATTAAAAGGACATGAATTGATGATTTGCAACGAGAATAATCCAATGTGTATTGCTGGAGTTTTCGGAGGAAAAGATTCTGGAGTTTCGGATGCAACGACAACTATTTTCTTAGAATCAGCATATTTCGAGCCAGTAACAATTCGTAAAGGAGCGAAAGCACATGCATTAAATACGGATGCTTCTTTCCGCTTTGAACGTGGAATTGATCCTAACATAACTATCGACGCGTTGAAGAAAGCTGCGATGATGTTAGTTGAAATTGCTGGTGCTGAAATTGCATCTAATATTGATGATATTTATGCAAATCCTATTCAAAACTTTAATGTAAAATTACGTTTACATAAAGTGGTTGAATTATTAGGAGTTGAAATTCCAGAACATAAAATCAAATCGATTTTAGAAAATTTAGAAATTAAAATTTTGTCAGAAAATGATGGAATTTTAGATTTAGAAGTTCCAGCTTATCGTGTAGATGTACAACGTGATGTAGATTTGATTGAAGATATTTTGAGGATTTATGGATACGATAATATCGAAATTCCTTCAAAATTCTCGTTTTCTTATGTTCCAAATCAAAAAGTTAGTCCAGATAAAATCGAAGATTTTATTGCGCGTCAATTGATTTCTTTCGGATTCAATGAAGCGATGAATAACTCGTTAACGAAAAGAGAATACGAAGAAATTTTCTTTTATCCAGAAGGTGAAAGTGTTGCAATGTTAAATCCGCTTTCTGCTGATTTAGCTGTAATGCGTCGCATTTTATTGAATGGTTTATTAGAAAATGTTGCGTTCAATATCAACCGTCGTAATTCGGATGTTAAATTATTTGAATTTGGGAAAGTTTATCGCAAAATTGATGGTATTTACGAAGAAAATAAATGTTTAGGAATCGTTCTTTCAGGAAACTTTAATAGCGAATCGTGGACAGGAAATTTACGTAAAGCTTCATTTGCTGATTTGAAAGGTTTGATTAAACAAATTTTTGTTCGATTAGATATTCAAATTACAGATGAGTTACCTGCAAAAGATGATAATTTCTTAGATGGAATTGAATTTGTTTCTGGTCAAAAATCATTAGGAAAACTTGGAATCATCAGCAAAAAATTAGCAAAAAAATTAGGCGTTAATCAAGATGTTTTCTTTGCTCAATTAAATTGGGATGCAATGGTTGCTTTAGCAAACAAACACGATTTGAAATACAAAGAAATCTCTAAATTCCCAGGTTCTCGTAGAGATTTAGCTTTATTGCTTGATTCTTCTGTGAAATATGAAGAATTGTACAAAGCGACAAAAGAAGTCAAAACGAATTTGTTGAAAGCCGTTAATTTATTCGACGTTTACGAAGGAGATAAATTGCCAGCTGGTAAAAAATCGTATGCTTTAAGTTTTATGATTCAAGACGAAAATAAAACATTAAGCGATCAAGAAATTGATGGTTTAATGAATAAATTAATCAAATTGTATCAAGAAAAATTCAACGCTGAGTTGAGATAAAATATTCCGAAAAATGAAAAAGATTGTAACTTTATTTTCAGCAACTATTTTGATGAGTTTTATAGCAACTTCTTGTTCTACAAGCGCAAGTACTGCTAAAATTAAACCTAAAGCGGAAGTTTCGATTTCAAATCAAAATTGGTATTTGATCAACGATAACAACGTAGTAAAAGGTTTGTACGATAAAGACGTGATGTTGGTTATTGACGAAGCTAATTCGACTGTAAGTGGATTTGCAGGTTGCAACAATTTCAATGCTTCTTTTACAAAAGTTAGCGGCGTTACAAGCTTTGTTAATTTTTCTGAAACTAAAATGGCTTGTCCTAATTTGCAAGAAGAAAAAGCATTTTTATCGATGTTGAAAAGTGTAAATCGTTACGAAGTTTCAGGAAAAGAATTACATCTTTACAAAAGCAATATTTTATTATTAAAATTCAAAACAATTTAGTTTTTATAATAAAAAAGCTCCTTACAAGGAGCTTTTTTTATGTTTCTTTATTTTCTTCTACCGATTTTATCTCAACAGTATCATCACTTTGCTTGAAACCAATTTTAGTAATCGGAATTTCTTTTGATGATAAATAAAACTCTAAATCAGCATTTAATTCGATCAGACGATGCGGAAAATCTTGACCAACATTTTGCTTGGCTTCTGTTAAGAAAATTGCGCAATGTTTTAAATAATCAGGCGTTAATTTCGATTTTGCTTCTTGAAATGCAGAAAACAATACCTTTTCTGTCATCACAATATTTTTCGTTTCATCTTTTCTGTATAATGCATATAAACGTTTTTTAAGCGATTGTGTAAAATCAATCATCATTGTATTTGAGAAAATTTTCATTTCAGCCGCATAAGGCGTCCAGAAATCTTTGTTCAACGCATTTTGATTTTTCAAAATTGATAATAACGGAGAATCTTGCGCCAAATTCGTAGTCATGTGATGTAGAAGTAATTGTTTGCGCTCGTCAAAAGTTGGAGGAAAAATCGGAATATGTAAATCAAAACGACCAGGTGCAACGATTTCATCATTCAAATTTGCTAAAGATTCAACAGCTCCAACAATCAAAAGTTCTTTCGTATCATTTTTCTGAATATGTCTAAGAACGGAATAAAACAAATCGACCATTTCGGGATAAATGGTATTTACAGAAGTAGAATGTAATATTTCGTCGAACGAATCAATAAACAATAATGTTTTAGGTTGATTCATCTTTTTTGAAAGAAAATCGGAGAATTTATTCTTTTTGTTATCAAAATTCCCAACTAAATAATCATTGAAAATATGTACAAATTCGTAACCAATCATATCCGCTATTTTCTTTGCCCAATATATTTTCCCACTACCTGGAGGTCCATACAAAATCAAGCCAGCAGGTTTTGAGATTCCCCAACTTTCTCCTTGATCTTTGCTGATAAATGGATCTAACATATCAGTCATATAAAAATACAAATCAGTATAACCAACTAAACTTTTACCAGAAAAATCTTCGCATTGCGGAAATGCTTTTTCTATAAACGGATATTTTCCCCCAATGTAAGAATGAATCAAATAACTTGACACTCCCGTTTTCATCTGCTTTGCAACCTCGGCAGGAATTCCATTTGTCACAAAAAAATGAAGCACTTCTTCTTCTTTCGCTCCAATTGTTTTAGCGATTTCTTCTATTGTTTTTTCTTTGGAATAATCTTCGGCATATCTTTTTAAGAAATCTTTATTCTCTTCCGAAAATGTTATAAATTGTTGTGTTACATTAAAATTTTCGTCAATACAAAAACTCAAATCAATATTAAAATCATTGATAAAATTCTGTAAACTTCCTAAAGATATTTCGAGTTGATTAGATAAATCCTTTAATTTCATTCTGTTGGCTTGTTCTAATTTCTATTAAAAATAAAGATTAATTCGTGAACTAAACCATTTTAAGTTCTAAACTTCTGTTAAAGGAGCAAGCGCATCTATAGATGCGCTTGCTCCTTTTAATTGTATATTTTAAAATTATTTACAATTTAGATGAATTAAGATAATCTTCCATTTCTTCTTTATTTGCTTCATCAGATTCGTCTTTTAGAACACGATGAGCCACTTTACCTACAGTTAAACCTTGAATAACGATTGAAAATAAAACAACGATGTATGTAATCTCTAATAACAAATCTTTCCATTCCGAATTTGGCATCGAAAGAACTAACGCAATTGAAACTCCTCCACGAATTCCTCCCCAAACCAAGACAATAAGTGAACCTTTAGAAAAAGTGTTTTTTCTTAAAATAGTACGAGCTGGAATAACAATTGATAATGTTCGAGATAATAGGACTATAAAAATTGTGGCAATTCCTAATAGAATTTGATCCATTAAATCTTCTATTAACAACAATTCGAAACCTATAAAAAGGAATAAAATGGCATTCATTACCTCATCAATAAGCTCCCAAAATTTGTTTAAATAATCTTGAGTTGTTTTACTCATTGCGAATTTCTTTCCATAATTTCCGATTATTAAACCTGCGATAACCATAGCTAAAGGACTAGAAATATGAAGTTCTTTTGCAATCAAAAATCCTCCCATTACAATCGACAATGTAATTAAAGCTGAAACTTTATAATCATCAATTTTTTTCATCGAATTAGACGCTGTAAATCCAAGTAATAATCCAAGTAAGATTCCGCCTCCGGCTTCCATTAAAAATAATTTTGAAACACTTGAAAAATCAGCATCAAAGCTTGGATTAGTTGCTATTTGTAAAACTACTGCGAACATTACAACGGCCACACCATCATTAAACAGTGACTCTCCTGTAATTTTTGTCTCAATAATTTTAGGAACTTTTGCTTGTTTCAAAATTCCTAATACAACGATTGGATCAGTTGGTGAAATTAATGTTCCGAACAATAAACAATAGATATACGGAATTTGAATACCAAAATATGGCGCAATGTAATATAAAATTACTGATATAATAAATGCTGATAATACTACTGATATTGTAGCATAAGTAGCAATTGTCCATCTCAAGTTTTTCAAATCGAGAATATTAACGTGCATTGCGCCTGCAAAAAGCAGAAAATTAAGCATTGCGCCCATCAATATTTCATTGAAGTCTAAACTATTAAAGAGTTGAAACATGTCTTTTGTAGCATCAGGAAAATAGCTATCTCCCAATAAACGGATAGCGATAGATACTAACATGGCGATAATCATAATTCCAATTGTTCCAGGTAATTTTAGGAATCGAAGGTTTGCATAAGAAAATAATGCAGCAAGAACAATTAGAACCGAAAAAGAATAATATAGTTCCATTGGTATTGATTGATTAAAATTTGGAAAAAGTTACAAAAAAAGGCAATATCCAAAAAACTGT